>NZ_JBSFLV010000091.1:0-37859 GCF_053599215.1 Streptomyces sp. NPDC001002
CATTCCGAACCCGGAAGCTAAGCCTTACAGCGCCGATGGTACTGCAGGGGGGACCCTGTGGGAGAGTAGGACACCGCCGAACAATTCTTGAGAAAGCCCCGCACCGGGATGGTGCGGGGCTTTCTGCATTTCCGGTCCACATTTAGGGTTGGTCGCATGCGCTATGACCTCGTCATCTTCGACAACGACGGCGTCCTCGTCGACAGTGAGCCCATCTCCAACCGGCTCCTCGCCGCGTACCTGACCGAGCTCGGGTACCCGACGTCGTACGAGGACTCGCTCCGTGACTACATGGGCTCTGCCATGCACCGGGTCCATGAGCTGGTGGCGGAGCGGACCGGGGAGGCGTTGCCGGCTGACTTCGATGATGTTTTTCATGCGCGGGTGTTCGCCGCGTTCGAGCGGGAGTTGCGGCCGGTGCCGGGTGTTGTGGACGTGCTCGCGAAGCTTGTTGAGGACGGGGTGCCGTACTGCGTGGCCTCCTCTGGGAGTCATGAGCGGATTCGGGTGGGGCATCGGACGACCGGGTTGGACCGGTGGTTCGACGAGGCGCGGATCTTCAGTGCTCAGGATGTGGGGCGGGGGAAGCCCGATCCGGATCTGTTTCTGTATGCGGCGGAGCGGATGGGGGTCGCGCCCGGGCGGTGTGTCGTGGTCGAGGACTCTCCGCTGGGGGTGCTGGCGGGGGTGGCGGCCGGGATGGATGTGCTCGGGTTCACCGCCATGACCTCGGGGGAGAAGCTCGCGGGGGCCGGCAAACTCTTCGCGGACATGGGGGAGTTGGTCGAGCTGCTGGGCTGACGGTTGCCGGACTGACATTTGTCATGCCGAGCTCCGGACGATCGTTTCTACTGGGGGACCCTGCCCGGCGGCCAAGCTGAGGGCATGACGACGAAGACGAGCAAGACGAGCACCTTCGGTCCGCTGATCGTGGATGTGGCGGTCCCTCTCGGTTCGTACTACCTGTTCAAGGACGCCTTCGGGATGAGCACCTTCGCGGCGCTGGCCTGGAGCAGTGTGGGTCCGGCCCTGCGGACCGTCTGGAGCCTCGTGCGGGAGTGGCGGACGAATGGGCTGGCCGGGCTCATCCTGGTCGTCAACGTCGTCTCGCTGGTGCTGAGCTTCGTCTCCGGTGACCCGCGGCTGATGCTCGCCAAGGACAGTGCGGTCAGCAGCACGATCGGGATCGGGATTCTGGTCTCGGTGGCCCTTGGCCGGCCGATGATGACCGCCGGTATGAAGCCCTTCCTGATCAAGGGCGACGAGGCCAAGGAGGCCGCCTGGCGGCGGCTGGTGTCCGGTCGGGCGGCCGCCTCGGCGGACTTCCTGCGCAAGGAGCGGCTGTTCTCGGTGGTGTGGGGTGTGGCGCTGCTCGCGGAGTGTGTGGCGCGGGTCGTGGGGGCGTACACGATCCCCGTGGACACCATGGTGTGGCTGGGGACGGTCGTGATGGCCGGCGTGATGACGCTGACCTTCCTCGTCAGTGGTGCGGTGGCCGCTGGGCCCATGGCGGAGATGGTCGCCGCTGAAGCCGAGGCCGAGGCCGGGACCGTGGGTGAGGAAGCTGGCCTCCAGGTCGAGGTCGCCGTCGCCGCCTGATGCTCGTACGAGGGCAGGTCGGTAAAGCTGAAGGAAATTCATCTTTGGCTGGATCTACCCACAGGTAGCCTGGGGCCCTACGCTCGCCGCCATGACAGATGTGCTGCGGCGCGGTAGGGCCTCTCTGGCGTTGAGCTTCTTCGCCCAGGGCGCCATCTTCGCCCTTCTCGTGACCCGGATCCCGGCCATTCAGGACCGGTACGGGGTCTCCGACGCGCTGCTGCCCGCCTTCCTGGCCGCCGTGCCGATCCTGGCCGGGGTCGGGAGCGTGACTACCGAGCAGTTGGTGAAGCGGGTCCCGCCCAGTCTGCTGCTGCGGTGGTCCCAGCCCGTGGTGATGCTGGCGCTGCTCGGTGTCGGGGCGGGGGACTCCAAGGTCGAACTGGGCGTCTCGCTCGTCGCGTTCGGGCTCGCCGTGGGTGCGCTGGACGCCTCGATGAACATGCTCGGGGTGAGTCTGCAGCGGGCGTACGGGCGGAGCATCATGCTCAGCTTCCATGCCGTGTACAGCCTGGGCGGGATCGTGGGGGCCTCGCTGGCGTGGGCGGGGGCGCACTGGCATCTCGCGCTGTGGGTGTCGTATCTGCCGGTCGTGGCTGTGTTGTTGCCGGCCGCGCTGGTGGGGAGTCGGTGGTACGTCGACGGGGACGGCGGCCAAGTCGATGGCGGTGGCTCGTCGGAGGTGGCCGAGGCGAAGGGGGGCGGTGGCGGTGTCGTCTTCAAGATGCTGTTGCCGCTGTGTCTGGTGATGACCTTCGCCTATATCGGGGACTCGACCGTCTCCAACTGGAGTGCGAAGTATCTGCAGGACGTGCTGGGGAGTTCGGAGCAGCTCGCGACCGTGCCGTACAACGTGTACATGGTGACCACGTTGCTCGGGCGGGCGCTCGGGGACTTCGGGGTGCGGCGGTTCGGGGCCGTGGTGGTCGTGCGGGTGGGGGCGTTGGTGGCGGCGGGCGGGTTCGCGGTGGTGGCCGTGGCGCCTGGGCCGTGGGTCGGGATGCTCGGGTTCACGCTGCTGGGGCTCGGGTTGTGTGTGCTGGTGCCGCAGACGTTCGCGGCGGCCGGGCGGATGTTCCCGGGGGCGTCGGACGCGGCGATCGCTCGGCTCAATGTCTTCAACTACGTGGGATTTCTTATTGGTTCGCCGCTCGTGGGGGCGTTGGGGGACGCGTGGAGTTATCGCGGGGCGATGCTCGTGCCGATGGTGTTGGTGCTGGTGACACTGGTGTACGCCAAGTCGTTCGCTCCTCAACAGGACCGATACGGTGGCGGGCATGAGCGGCCGCGCACAGCTGATGTGGGACGAGGCAGTAACGGGCTATGACTTCGGTCGGGACCATCCGATGGACCCGATCCGGCTCGCCCTGACCAGGCGACTCGTCGATGCCTTCGGGCTCGACAAGGACGTCGACGTGGTCGCGGCGAAGCCGGCCGGGGAGTCGACGCTGCGGCTGGTCCACCGGGAGGACTACGTCGAGGCCGTGAAGGCGGCTTCCGTGGATCCGGACGCGGCGGACGGGGCGTACGGGCTCGGGACGATCGATGATCCGGCCTTCGCGGGGATGCATGAGGTGTCCGCGTTGATCGCCGGGCAGTCGGTGGGGGCGGCGGAGGCGGTGTGGGCGGGGGATGCGCTGCATGCCGTGAACTTCGCGGGTGGGTTGCATCATGCGATGCCGGGGGCCGCGTCGGGGTTCTGCATCTACAACGACGCCTCGCTGGCGATCGCTCGGCTGCTGGAGCTTGGCGCCGAGCGGGTCGCGTACATCGATGTGGACGTGCATCACGGGGATGGGGTGCAGGCCGCGTTCTGGGAGGATCCGCGGGTTTTGACGATCTCCCTGCATGAGCATCCTCGGACCTTGTTTCCGCAGACCGGGTGGCCGGAGGAGACGGGGTCCGGGGCGGGGGAGGGGGCGGCTGTGAATGTCGCGTTGCCTGCGGGGACTGGGGATGCGGGGTGGTTGCGGGCGTTTCACGCTGTGGTGCCGGAGTTGATTGCGGACTTTCGGCCGCAGGTGTTGGTGACGCAGCACGGGGCCGATACGCATTTTGAGGATCCGTTGGCGCATCTGGCTGTTTCGCTTGATGCGCAGCGGGCTGTGCAGGTTGCTTGTCATGAGTTGGCGCATGCGTATGCCGGTGGGAAGTGGGTCGCGTTGGGGGGTGGGGGGTACGCCGTGGTGGATGTGGTGCCGCGGTCCTGGACGCATTTGGTGGCTATTGCTGCGGGGCGGGAGATTGCGCCGGAGACGCTCGTGCCGGAGGGGTGGCGGCAGGAAGTGTTCGCTCGGACTCGGCAGTTGGGGCCTGGGCGGATGACTGATGGGCGGTGGCCGGTGGCCTTTGCTGAGTGGGATGCGGGGTACGACCCTGCGGATCGGTTGGATCAGGCGGTGCTGGCTACTCGGCGGGCGGTTTATCCGTTGCGGGGGTTGTTGGCGTAGAGGTGCAAGGGCGTTGGGGCGACGGGGCGTTGAGGTTGCTGGGGTGGGTGGAGGCTGGTGTAGCGGGGTTTTCGCTTGCCCGCGCTTGCGGGGTGCCGCTGCGCCCACCCGTGCCGCCCCAGCGGCACGACTGCCCGCAGCTAGGGGGGCGGGCGGGCTGGTGGGTTGGAGGGTGGCGCTGCCCGCAGCTATGGCAGTTCAGCGGGGTCGGCGCGACTGCCCGCAGCTAGGGGGCAGTTGCAGCGGTGTCGGTTGCTAGGCCGACCGTGCGGTGTTTGTGCCGTTTCTGGCGTGCCTCGTGCCCTCGTCCGGCACCATCGCACTCGTGTTGAGTACCGGAGCACTGCGCGCCCATCTGCTGGCCGCCCGTCTGGCCGGGACGGTGGCTACCTCTCGGGAAGAGAGTCTGCGGAGTTATCGGCTCTTTGCCGCGCGGGATCCTCGGGTGATGATCGGGATCGATCCTGAGTGGGCTTGGCGGGAGCGGGACTTGGTCCGGTTGATGGCGGACAAGTGTGGGGTTTCGGCCGATCCGCAGCACACCTCAGGCCATGATGTGATTGATCCGGAGCTGACCCTGACCGCTCTGGATGCCTTTGCGGAACGGCTGGGTTCGGCTGCTGAGCGTGGCGCTCCGGTGCTGTTCGGTACCGGTCACCCCCATCGGCTCCTCGGCTTCTACGCCGCCCTTGCGGACGCGCTGTCGGCGGCGGGATGTGCTGTTCTCACCCCTGCGCATGGTCGCTGTGTCGACATAACGACCCGGTTCGGTCTACGCACGTACAACCTTGACTACGTACGAGGAGTCGCGCTCGTCCGCGAACCCGGCCCCACTCGCCCCGGTTGTGCGACCGGCGCACACACGCACTCACCGCTCCCGGTTCGGACCGTTCTGGCGGCGGCCGCGGAGGCCGGCGGGCCCCTTCCCGAGCTGGTCGTCGGGGACCACGGATGGGTCTGCGGAGCAGGTCAGCTGGGGTTCGAGGCCATTGGGTTGGGCGATACCGACGACCCCGCGCTCTTCGTCGGAGAGGCAGAGGGGTCCGTGTCCGTCGTCGTTCCACTTGATGACGCTGTGCGGTCTGATTACTACCGGCCGCTTACCCGCTACGTACTCAATCGAGCGTGTCTGTCACAGTAGGCCGCCGATGGGTGCACCTCTTCCCCACTCGCATCACACGCCCCTACATTGGGGAGTGAGCACGCAACGACGAAGAGTCACCGGAAGGGGAAGCCGGTGGCCGTCGAGTGCGGAAGGTTCAGGTGTGTCATGGCTGCAGCTGGCGAGAGGCCTCTGAACGAGGTTCAGTTCCTTACCGTGGCGGAAGTCGCCTCGGTGATGCGAGTGTCGAAGATGACCGTGTACCGGTTGGTGCACAGCGGTCATCTGCCCGCGATCCGGGTCGGACGTTCGTTCCGTGTACCGGAGCAAGCGGTACACGAGTACCTCCGCGAGAGCTATGTGGGGGTGGAGACAGCCTGACGGCGGCTTCCGGACCTCCCGGAAGTCCCTCGATTACGACCTCAGCGCTCGGGCGGGTAGGCTGGCCCCTTGTAGGTCGTATGGGCCCATGGCGCCCAGCACCGAGTGATGAGAAGTGAGCGAGGGTAGTCGTGGGCTCTGTTATCAAGAAGCGGCGCAAGCGGATGGCTAAGAAGAAGCACCGCAAGCTGCTCAAGCGCACGCGCGTTCAGCGTCGCAACAAGAAGTAAGCGACGCCGTAGAGCGTGTTTCTGTGGCCCTCCACCGCATCCGGTGGGGGGCCACAGGCGTTTGTCATGCCGTCCTGATACCGCCACTTCGGGCGTCGGGCGGTCATCACAGCGCAACACCGAACCGCTAAGTTGGCCGACATGGGGAACGCGGCAGCTGACAAGGCTCGTCGACGGCTGGAAGGAAGGCGCTGATCTTGGGGAAGGTCGTGCTCGTGACCGGGGTGGCCCGCAGGCTCGGGGGCCGGTTCGTACGACGGATCCAGCGTGACCCGCAGGTGGATCGGGTCGTCGCAGTGGACGCGGTTTCGCCCGAGCATCATCTCGGGGGTGCCGACTTCATCCAGGCCGACATCCGGCAGCCCGGCATCGCGCGGGTCCTGGCCGAGACCGGCGCCGACACCGTCGTACACCTCGATGTGACGGCGATGGCGCTGGGCAGTGGCAGCCGGACGACGGTCAAGGAGACCAACGTCATCGGCACGATGCAGCTGCTCGGTGCCTGTCAGAAGTCGCCGACGGTGAAGCGGCTGGTGGTGAAGTCCAGTACGAACGTCTACGGGTCGGCGCCTCGCGACCCGGCCGTCTTCACGGAGACGACCCCGCCCAAGTCGCTGCCCAGCGGCGGCTTCGCCAAGGACACGGTCGAGGTCGAGGGGTATGTGCGCGGGTTCGCGCGGCGGCGGCCGGATGTGGCGGTGTGCGTGCTGCGGTTCGCCAACATCCTGGGGCCGACCGCGGACACCCCGCTGACCTCGTACTTCGCGCTGCCGGTGCTGCCGACGGTGTTCGGTTACGACCCTCGGCTGCAGTTCGTGCACGAGGACGACGTGATCGAGGTGCTGCGGATCGGCTCGCACGAACCGGCGCGGGGCACGCTCAACAGCGGGACCTTCAACATCGCCGGGGACGGCGTCCTGTTGCTGTCCCAGTGCTCGCGGCGGCTGGGGCGGCCGACGGTGCCGCTGCTGCTGCCGGCGGTCACCTGGGCCGGGTCCCTGGTGCGTACGCTGGGCATGACGGACTTCTCGCCGGAGCAGATCCGGCTGCTGACCCATGGCCGGGTCGTGGCGACGGACCAGATGCGCGAGACGCTCGGGTTCAAGCCGAAGTACACGACGGCGGAGACCTTCGCGGACTTCGCGCGCAGCCGGGGTCCCGGACTCCTGCCCCCGGAGGCCCTCGCGGGGGCCGTCGACCGGCTCGCCGCGCTGCCCGCCCTGGGCGGCGGCCACCCCCCGACGCAGAGCGCCAACTGAGGAGCGCATCAACGATGGCTGATGCCAAGGTCATTCCGTTCGACGACGACCGGTCCCGCTCGGGCGCCGTACCGCGGCCGGCGCGGCGTCGGAGCGCGGGGAGCCGGCGCGGCAAGACCGCGGAACCCGCGCTGGTCCGCGAGGTACAGCCCCTGCCCAGCAGGGCGCCGACGCAGGATGATGTTCCTGTGACGCATGAGGAACAGTCGCCCGAGGGGCAACAGGACGACGGCGATCTGGAACGCCGGATCGCGAGCGGACTGTCCTTCCTGCGCCGCCGGCTCACCGGCGACTACGAGGTCGACGACTTCGGCTACGACGAGGAGCTGACCGACCAGGTCCTGATGCCGGCGCTGCGCCCGGTGTACGAGAAGTACTTCCGGGTCGAGGTCAAGGGCGTCGAGAACATCCCGGCCGAGGGTGGCGCGCTGATCGTCGCCAACCACTCCGGGACGATTCCGCTGGACGGCGTGATGATGCAGATCGCCGTCCACGACAACCACCCCGCGAACCGTCATCTCCGGCTGCTCGCGGCGGACCTGGTGTTCATGCTCCCGGTCGTCAACGAGCTGGCCCGCAAGGCCGGTCACACCCTCGCCTGCGCCGAGGACGCCGAACGGCTGCTGGGGCGCGGTGAGTTGGTCGGTGTGATGCCCGAGGGCTTCAAGGGCATCGGCAAGCCGTTCAGCGAGCGCTACAAACTCCAGCGCTTCGGCCGCGGCGGCTTCGTCTCCACGGCCCTGCGCAAGGGCACGCCGATCATCCCGTGCTCGATCGTGGGCGCGGAGGAGATCTACCCGATGATCGGCAACTCCAAGACGCTGGCCCGGGTCCTGGGCTTCCCGTACTTCCCGATCACGCCCACCTTCCCGTGGCTGGGCCCCCTCGGCGCGATCCCCCTCCCCACGAAGTGGACGATCCAGTTCGGCGAGCCGATCCCGACGGACGGCTACCCGCCGGAGGCGGCGGAGGACCCGATGCTGATGTTCAACCTGACGGACCAGGTACGCGAACAGATCCAGCACACGCTCTACAAGTTGCTCGTACAGCGGCGGTCGGTGTTCTTCTGAGCCACTGACTTTCGGAGAGCCACTGACTTTCGGATACGCCGATGGGGGCGCCCTTCTGAAAAGGGCGCCCCCATCGATCTGTTGAGCCGGCGGAGCTAGTTCGCGTCCTCGCTGTCGATTCCCAGGCCCGGGAGCAGCCCGGGGAGGAGAGGCGGGATCGTCACGTCCGGGGCTGTGCCGGTGGACTTGGACGGGGACGGGGAAGCGCTGCTCGTGGAGCCCGGTGGGTCGAGGAGGCCGCCCGTGTTGCCGCCGAGCAGGCCGTCGTCGCCGGTCTCGGCCGACTTGCTGGGGCTGGTGGAGTGGCCGCCCTCGGAGGTGCCGGTGCCGTTGCCCGTGCTCGGGGTGGTCGAGCGGTCGGTGCCGGACGACGTGCCCGCAGACCCCGTACCGGAACCCTGGCGGTTGCCGCCGGTGCCGGTGCTGCCCTTGGCCGGGGGCTTGGGGAGCAGGGACTGCAGCGGGGCGACCTCTTCGTCTATGGCGTCGAAGACCGAGGACACCTGGTCGCTGACGTCGCCGAGTTGGACCGGCAGGCGGTCGCGGAGGGCGCCCCAGGCCTCGCGGTGCGAGCGGGAGAAGGCGTCGAGGGCCTGGATGGGGCCCAGCTTGTCCGGGTCGCGCTCGTAGGCCTCGTGCAGCAGTCGGTGGCCCTCGGCCGCGTCGTGCTGCATGCCGGACAGGGCACGCCGGATCTCGCCCAGCGACTCGTGGTCCAGGTGGCCACCGCGGTCGCGCTCCATCAGCCGACGCGCCTCGCTCAGCCGGTTGGAGGCCTGGTCGAGATAGGCGACTCCGCGCTCGTCGTCCCCCTCGGAGAGGTAGTTGAGCTTGAAGTCCTCGATGCCTCGCTTGAGGCCGTAGAGCGAGTCACCGGGCAGCGCGTCCGAGCTGGCAGCGGCTACTCCGCCGAAGGCGCTGGCCGCGACACCGACGCTGAGCCCGCCGGCGGCGAGCCCCTTGCTCAGTCGGGATCTCGGCCGCAGTTTCCCCAGCGGACTCGCCCGGTGCGCACCCCGGGCCCGGTGGGAACGCTGCTCCGGTACCGATGGGTCCGTCGCCCCGCCCCCCGCGCCCTCCTGGAGCATGGCCTCGAACGCGGCCACCAGTTGAGCCCGCTGGACCACCTTCACCTCGGGGTCCAGCATCGGCCTCGGCAGGTCGCCGAGACACTCCGTGAGGGCCATGAGGCGGCCCTGCTCGGTCTGTTCCGCAGCAGCCGGAGCCGGGGCCGGTCCTTCGGACTGCTCGGCCGCAGGGTCCCTGTCGGAGTGCTCCTCCAGGGCCTGGGCGAAGGCGTTCGCCCGCCGGTGCGCCGATACGTTCGCGATCACTGGCGGCACCTCCTCTCGTCATGACGGTCGACTCCCCTGGGATCCGGACGGTTGCCCATCTCGATCGCTTCCACACGATCGAGTGATCGGGCTTTGGCCCGGACGTGACCACAGGGAGCCTGCATCCCGCACAACGAGCGGCGTGGCACTTGGGTTACGGACGACGGATGATCGGATCGGGAAGTCAACGGACTTTCACTGAACGTGAGTTGGGTATCGCGGAGAGTGGCGCGCTCAGCGGGCGTCGTCCGGGAGGAGCCGGGCGAGCGTGCGCACCGCGCGGTACTGGAGGGTCTTGATCGCGCCCTCGTTCTTGCCCATGACGCGGGCGGTCTCGGCGACGGACAGACCCTGCAGGAACCGGAGCGTCACGCACTCCTGCTGCTGCGGGTTGAGCCGTCGCACCGCGTCGAGCAGGGCGGCGTTGGAGAGGGACTCCAGGACGGAGTCCTCGGGCGAGCGTTCGACCTCGTTGGCGTCGAGCATCTCGCCGGTCGTGACCTCCAGCCGGAAACGGCTGGACTTGAAGTGGTCGGCGACCAGGTTGCGGGCGATGGTCACCAGCCATGCGCCGAAGTCGCGGCCCTGCCAGGTGAAGGTCCCGATGCGCCGCAGGGCGCGCAGGAACGTCTCACTGGTGAGGTCCTCGGCGGTGGCCTTTCCGCCCACCCGGTAATAGATGTACCGGTACACGGTGTCGCTGTACTGGTCGTACAGACGCCCGAAGGCGTCGGCCTCGCCGGCCTGGGCGCGCTCGACGAGGTCCATCATGCGGGCGCTGTCACTGTCCGCGGCCGGGCGGCGCGCGGTGGTGGCGCCGGTGGTCCGCCCTCGTCTTCCGACGGCGGCGGTGCCGTCGGCCAGTGCGTAGCACGGGCCGACGGGGGTGGTGGCTACGGCAAGGGCGGGGACGGCGTACGCGGTGGGGACGAAGCCGCGCAACAGGTCTTGGACCGTTGCGCGCAGCGTAGCCAGGCCCGAGGCGTCAACCCCGACGTGTGGGTACACGGGACTCCCAGAGGCAGAGCTTCCATCACGTGCAGTGCGGGACCGTTCACCCGTCGTAGCGACGGAGGGGTACCGGTTTGCGTCTGAGGAGAATAACGCTTCGTGCAGGCGCTGCTACACCCAGTTGCTCAAATCATCGATTACGTCGCTTCTGTAACCGATTGACGCACGATCAAGTACCGCAGAGTGACCGGTTGTTGATCGAATGCGTTCATGTTCAGTCAGGGAACGGGGCGTGTTGTGGCCGTGTGCAGCCAACGTGACTGGACAGAGGGTTACGCGGGTAAGACCCGTGGATTGGCTGCGTTTGCCCTGTTACCGGCGTCGGCGGCTCAATGCGATCGCCGCGGCCGTGCCGCCCGCCACCGCGCCGACGCCGGCCGCCGCCGGGATGCCGACCTTCGCCGCCCTGCGGGCCGTGCGGTAGTCGCGCAGCCGCCAGTCCAGCTTGCGGGCGTGCTTGCGCAGCTTGCTGTCCGGGTTGATGGCGTAGGGGTGGCCGACCAGCGAGAGCATCGGGATGTCGTTGTGCGAGTCGCTGTAGGCGGCGCAGCGGGACAGGTCCAGGCCCTCCGCGGCCGCGAGCGCCCTGACCGCCTCCGCCTTCGCGGGGCCGTGCAGCGGTTCGCCGACCAGCTTGCCCGTATAGACGCCGTCGACCGACTCGGCGACCGTGCCGAGGGCGCCGGTCAGGCCGAGGCGGCGGGCGATCACCGTGGCGATCTCCACCGGGGCCGCGGTGACCAGCCACACCTTCTGGCCCGCGTCCAGGTGGGCCTGGGCGAGGGCGCGGGTGCCGGGCCAGATCCGCTCGGCCATGTACTCGTCGTAGATCTCCTCGCCGATCGACTGCAGTTCGGCGACGCGGTGGCCCTTGACGATCGACAGGGCCGAGTCGCGGGCGTCCTGCATGTGCTCGGGGTCCTCGGAGCCGGCCAGTCTGAACCAGGCCTGCTGCCAGGCGAACTTGGCGAGGTCGCGGGTCTCGAAGAACTTCCGCTTGTACAGGCCCCGGCCGAAGTGGAAGATCGAGGCGCCCTGCATGACCGTGTTGTCGAGGTCGAAGAAGGCGGCGGCCTTGTCGTCGCCGAGCACCGGGAACTCCGGCTCCTCCACCGCGAGATCGGCGTCGGTGGCGTCCTCGGCGTGCTGGACGTCCTGCGAGGACTTGCGGGCAGCCTCCGCCGAGGCCTCGCCTGCCAGCACGCTGCGTGCCGTGGCGGAGCGCCTACGGGGAGTGAGCCATCCGAGAGCGGCCATGGCGTGAGCATAGCCAGTTTGTTCGGTGGCTTCGGAGTCGCGAGGTTTGGAGGCTGTGAACTCTCCGCGACCGGTCAGTTAAAGAGGGGTCACAATGGCCGACATGAGTCCCCTCTTCCGGCGCAAGGCCGATCCCGGCGACCGTTTCGTCACGCTTGTCCGCAAACCGGGCTGTCATCTGTGTGATGACGCACAGGTGGTGGTCGAGAAGGTCTGCGGCGACCTCGGCGTGCCCTGGGAGGCGAAGAGCATCGAGGCGGATCCGGAGCTGCACGACCAGTACTGGGAGCAGATTCCGGTCGTCCTGATCGACGGTGCGCAGCACACGTTCTGGCGTGTGAACGAGGAACGTTTGCGCAAGGCACTGACCGAGTAGTCCAAAGGCCCCGCGAAGTCGCTTAGGATCGACGGCGAACGGGTCTTGGGGGCGGGATTAGCGAGGAGCGTGTGCTGTTTTGCCTCCAAGAGGGAAGCGCGTGACGCCGGTCACGTTGGCCGGGCAAATCGGACACCATCTTTGTGCACGCGTTCACAAAGACATAGCCTGCTTTCGACGGGGCGGTCTGGGTTCGCGTGACCGCCTACAGCCCCGCTCTACCCGCAGGAGCACCGTGGCAACTGGCCGAACTCACCGACCGGCGACCCGAAGCCGAGGGATTCCCGAGGCCACCGTCGCCAGGCTTCCGCTGTACCTCCGCGCGCTGACCGCACTGTCGGAGCGCTCGGTACCCACGGTCTCCTCCGAGGAGCTGGCGGCCGCCGCGGGGGTCAACTCCGCGAAGCTGCGCAAGGATTTCTCGTACCTGGGCTCCTACGGAACGCGCGGTGTCGGCTACGACGTCGAGTATCTCGTCTACCAGATCTCCCGTGAACTGGGCCTCACCCAGGACTGGCCGGTAGTGATCGTCGGCATCGGAAATCTCGGTGCCGCGCTCGCCAACTACGGCGGTTTCGCCTCCCGCGGGTTCCGGGTCGCCGCGTTGATCGACGCCGATCCGGCGATGGCCGGCAAGCCCGTCGCGGGCATCCCGGTGCAGCACGCGGACGAGCTGGAAAAGATCATCGAGGACAACGGCGTGTCCATCGGGGTGATCGCCACCCCCGCCGGTGCCGCCCAGCCGGTGTGCGACCGGCTCGTGGCCGCCGGGGTCACGTCCATCCTGAACTTCGCGCCGACCGTGCTGACCGTCCCGGACGGCGTCGACGTGCGCAAGGTCGACCTCTCCATCGAGCTGCAGATCCTCGCCTTCCACGAGCAGCGCAAGGCCGGCGAGGAGCGCGCGGCCGAGGGCACCGGACCGGCCGCCGCCACCCGCGGCAAGCAGTCCGCGAAGCAGGGGCCCGACGGGGATGTCCCCGCCGTGATGCCGGCATGAGTCTCCTCGTCGTCGGGCTGAGCCATCGCAGCGCGCCGGTCAGCGTCCTGGAGCGGGCCACGCTGCACGCCGACGCGCAGATCAAGCTGCTGCAGGACACCGTCGCCGCCGAGCCGGCCACCGAGGCCGCGGTCCTCGCGACCTGCAACCGCATCGAGCTGTACGCGGACGTGGACAAGTTCCACGCGGGGGTCGCCGAGCTGTCCACGCTGCTTGCCCAGCACAGCGGGGTCGGCCTGGAGGAGCTCACTCCTTATCTCTACGTGCACTACGAGGACCGGGCCGTCCACCATCTCTTCTCGGTGGCCTGCGGGTTGGACTCGATGGTCGTCGGCGAGGGCCAGATCCTCGGCCAGATGAAGGACTCGCTGGCCAAGGCGCAGGACCTGCACACCGCGGGCCGGCTGCTCAACGACCTTTTCCAGCAAGCTCTTCGGGTCGGCAAGCGCGCCCACTCCGAGACCGGCATCGACCGCGCCGGACAGTCCCTGGTCACCTTCGGCCTGGAGCAACTGGCCGCGGGCGGCGACGTGCAGGACTGGGCCCGCGGGAAACGCGCCCTGGTGATCGGCGCGGGCTCGATGTCCTCGCTCGCCGCGGCGACGCTCGCGCGCGCAGGGGTCGCCGAGATCGTCATCGCCAACCGCACCGCCGACCGCGCGCAGCGCCTCGCCGAGATCCTCACCGAAGCCCCCGACCTGGACGTGCTGGCCCGCGCGGTACCGATGAATTCGGTGCCGCACGAGCTGACACGTGCCGACGTCGCGGTGTCCTGCACGGGCGCGACGGGCTTGGTGCTGGGGACGGAGACGGTCGCCGAGGCGGTGGCGGGGCGCGGATTCGGATCGCAGGCCGCCGTTGTGCCGGATGCGGTTGTTGGTTCGTCGGCCGCGGGATCCGGGGGTACGGCCGTGTCGGCCGCCTCCGTCGAGACCGGACCGTCGGTGTCCGCCGAAGCCGCCCCTGAACTTCCGCCCACCAGCCTCGGCTCCGAGGACGGGTGTCCGCTCGATCTTCCCGGTGCGCCGGTTGATCTTCCCGCCGTGCCCGCCACCGCAGGGTTCTCCGTGCTCGGGGAAGCCGCCGTCGTCGGGATGGCTGCCGCTGAGTTGGAGCAGCACGCGGCCTGGGTGGACAACGCGCCTCGGCCGCAGACGAGTTCCGGTCCGCAGGGGGTCTCGCTCGATCCGGCCCTGGACGCCGACGCCATCGCGGCGCTCGCGGCCACGGCGGCGCTGGTCGGGCGGATTCCTGAGCGTCGTAAGCCCGAGCCCGTTGTCGAGCCGCCGCGGCCCGCGCCTGTTCTTTTTCTTCTTGACCTTGCGATGCCTCGGGACATCGACGCGGGCGCGCATCGGCTGGCCGGGGTGCGGCTGGTCGACATCGAGTCGCTCGCCGAGGCCTCCGCGGACGCGCCGATGGCGGCCGACGTCGACCAGGTGCGGCGGATCGTTTCGGACGAGGTCGAGGCGTTCGGCGCCGCGCTGCGGGCCGCGCACATCACGCCGACCGTGGTCGCGCTGCGCACCATGGCCGCCGATGTCGTCGCGAGCGAGGTCGCTCGCCTCGAAGGGCGGCTGCCCGGGCTCGACGAGCGGCACCGCGCCGAGATCAACCAGACCGTGAAACGCGTCGTCGACAAGCTGCTGCACGCGCCCACCGTGCGGGTCAAGCAGCTCGCGGCCGAGCCCGGCGGCGCCGGATACGCGGACGCGCTGCGCACCCTGTTCGACCTCGACCAGGAGACGGTGGCCTCCGTCTCCCGGGCCGAGCGCGCCGACGAAGGCGCCGACGACGACCCCCAGTACAGCAAGAACCGAGGGCCAGCATGACTGACAAGGCACTGAGGCTCGGGACCAGGCGAAGCAGACTCGCCCTGGCCCAGTCCGGGCAGGTTGCGGACGCCGTGAGCCAGGTGACCGGACGGCCCGTCGAACTCGTAGAGATCACGACCTACGGCGACACCTCCCGCGAGCACCTCGCGCAGATCGGCGGCACGGGAGTCTTCGTGACCGCTCTGCGGGACGCGCTGCTGCGCGGCGAGGTCGACTTCGCCGTTCATTCGCTCAAGGACCTGCCGACCGCGCAGCCCGCGGACCTGGTCCTGGCCGCCGTACCCGAGCGCGAGGACCCGCGTGACGTGCTCGTCGCCCGGGACGCGCTGAAGTTCACCGACCTGCCCCGCGGGGCCCGCATCGGCACCGGTTCGCCGCGTCGCATGGCGCAGCTCAACGCGTACGCGCGCAGCCACGGACTGGACATCGACACCGTGCCGATCCGCGGGAACGTGGACACACGGATCCGATACGTGCACGACGGCGAGCTCGATGCCGTCGTGCTGGCCGCCGCCGGGCTCACCCGGATCGGCCGCATCGACGAGGCGACCGACTTCCTCTCGATAGACACGGTTTTGCCCGCTCCCGGCCAGGGAGCACTGGCGATCGAGTGTGCCGCGGACAACGCGGACCTCATCGCGACGCTCGGCGAGCTCGACGACCCGTTCACCCGGGTCGCCGTGACGGCCGAGCGGTCACTGCTCGCCGCCCTGGAGGCCGGCTGCAGCGCACCCGTGGGTGCGTTGGCCGACCTTCTGGCCGACGGGCAGATTGTCAAGGAAATGCGCCTGCGCGGGATAGTCGGCACGACCGACGGTTCGCGTACGGTGCAGCTGTCCACCACCGGTCCCGTGCCCGAGACGCACGACCAAGCACTGGCGCTGGGTCGCGAACTCGCCGCCGAGATGCTTGCCCAGGGCGCGGCCGGTCTCATGGGGGAGCAAGCCAAGTGAGCCCCACCACTCTTCCCGCCGGTCCGGAACACGGGCACGTCACCTTCCTTGGTGCCGGACCCGGGGATCCGGGACTGCTGACTCTGCGCGCCGTAGAGGCGCTGACGCACGCGGACGTCCTGGTGGCCGAGCACGAAGTGCTGGCCGTGGTACGCACGCACGCCAGACAAGGCGTGGCCGAAGTGCACACGGACGGGGGTCCTTCGTCGGACCCGTCGCCGGGCACGGGCACGCCTCAGCTCACGGTTGTTGACAGTGCGTCAACAACCGCTGGGGCCCCCGCGGTACGGGATGCCGCACATCTTGTCATGGAGGCCGCACGGGGCGGCAGGCGGGTCGTACGTGCGGTGTCCGGGGACCCCGGACTTGATACGTACGCCGCCTCCGAAATGCTCGCCTGCGCCGCGGCCGGTGTTCCCTTCGAGGTCGTGCCGGGTGTCGCGACGGCCGTCGGCGTACCCGCGTACGCCGGTGTCCCGCTGCGCGACGCCGAGGGCGCGGACGTCCGGTTCGTGGACGCCCGCAGCGCCTCCGACCGGTGCTGGACGGAGGTGGGTGCCTCCGACGGGACCGTGGTCGTGTCGACGACGCTCGACTCCGTCGGCGCCGCGGCCGGCGAACTGGTGTCCGCAGGCCGTAAGCCGGACACCCCGATGACCGTCACGATCGCCGGTACGACCACCCGGCAGCGGACCTGGTCCGCCACCCTCGGCACGATCGCGCAGACGCTGAAGCAGGCCAAGGCGCTGCCCTCGCCCGAAGGCGGGCGGCCGGTGATAGCCGTGGTCGGTGAGCGGTCCGCCGCCGCGCAGCGCGACCAGTTGTCGTGGTTCGAGTCCAAGCCGATGTTCGGCTGGAAGGTGCTCGTGCCGCGGACGAAGGAGCAGGCGGCTTCGCTCTCCGACCAGTTGAGGTCGTACGGGGCCGTGCCGTACGAGGTGCCGACGATCGCCGTCGAGCCGCCGCGGACGCCGCAGCAGATGGAGCGGGCCGTGAAGGGGCTCGTCACCGGGCGGTACGAGTGGATCGCGTTCACCTCGGTCAACGCGGTGAAGGCGGTGCGGGAGAAGTTCGAGGAGTACGGGCTCGATGCTCGGGCTTTCGCGGGGATCAAGGTTGCCGCGGTGGGGGAGCAGACGGCGAAGGCGCTGGTCGCCTTTGGTGTGAAGCCTGATCTCGTGCCGAGTGGGGAGCAGTCCGCTGCCGGGTTGTTGGAGGACTGGCCTCCCTATGACCCGGTCTTCGATCCGATCGACCGTGTTTTTCTGCCGCGTGCCGATATCGCCACCGAGACGCTTGTCGCCGGGCTCATCGAGCTTGGGTGGGAGGTGGATGACGTGACCGCGTATCGGACTGTGCGGGCGTCGCCGCCGCCGGCGGAGACTCGGGAGGCGATCAAGGGGGGTGGCTTTGACGCGGTTCTCTTCACGTCGTCGTCCACTGTGCGGAATCTGGTGGGGATCGCTGGTAAGCCGCACAACGTGACGGTGATTGCTTGTATTGGGCCGGCTACCGCGAAGACTGCCGAGGAGCATGGGTTGCGGGTGGATGTGATGGCTCCTGAGCCGTCTGTTCATAAGCTGGCGGAGGCGCTTGCCGAGTTTGGGTTGCGGCGGAGGGCTGCCGCCTTGGAGGCCGGGGATCCTGTTACTCGGCCCAGTGAGCGGCGGCCGGGGGCCAGGCGTCGTCGGACGACTTGAGGTGAGTGGGGGCGCGCGTCCGTGGGGGCTGCGCCCCCACACCCCCATCGGCCCTGAAGGGGCCTCGTCCTCAAACGCCGGACGGGCTGGGAGTCGACGTACCGTCGGCAAAGGGGCCCCTGCGTCGGGCGTAGCGTAGAGAGCATGACGAAGTACGGCTCTTTTCCCGGTGCCCGTCCTCGGCGGTTGCGTACTACGCCCGTCATGCGTCGGATGGTCGCTGAGACTCGGTTGCATCCCGCGGACTTCATTCTTCCGGCGTTTGTGCGGGAGGGGGTCAGTGAGCCCGTGCCGATCGGGGCCATGCCCGGGGTTGTGCAGCACACGCGGGACAGTCTTAAGAAGGCCGCCGCCGAAGCAGTTGAGGCGGGGATCTCCGGGATCATGCTCTTCGGCGTGCCGGAGGAGAGCAAGAAGGACGCTCTCGGGACCGCCGGGACCGATCCGGACGGGATTCTGCAGGTCGCTCTGCGGGATGTGCGGGCCGAGGTCGGCGATGAGTTGCTCGTGATGTCCGATCTCTGTCTCGATGAGACCACCGATCATGGGCATTGCGGGGTGCTGGACAGCGAAGGGCGCGTCGACAATGACGCCACCCTTGAGCGGTATGCCGAGATGGCTCAGGTGCAGGCCGATGCCGGGGCCCATGTGGTGGGGCCGAGCGGGATGATGGACGGGCAGATCGGGGTCATCCGGGACGCGCTCGACCAGATCGGGCGTGAGGACGTCGCGATCCTCGCCTACACCGTGAAGTACGCCTCCGCCTTCTTCGGGCCCTTCCGGGAAGCTGTCGGGTCCTCGCTGAAGGGTGACCGGAAGACCTATCAGCAGGATCCCGCCAACGTGCGTGACTCGATGCGGGAGTTGGCCCTGGATCTGGAGGAGGGGGCCGACATGGTGATGGTGAAGCCGGCCGGGCCCTACCTCGACATCCTCGCGCGGGTCGCGGACTCGGTGGACGTGCCCGTCGCCGCGTACCAGATCTCCGGGGAGTACTCGATGATCGAGGCCGCCGCCGAGAAGGGCTGGATCGATCGCGACCAGGCCATCCTGGAGGCCCTGACCGGTATCAAGCGGGCCGGGGCGCAGAACATCCTCACGTACTGGGCCACCGAGGTGGCGCGAAAGCTGCGTTGAGGCTGTCCGGCAGGGGGTTCTGCAACGGATCGAGATCGTCCCGGCCTCGAATCGGTGACCGACCGGCAACGGAATGTGCTCGGTTGGGACACGGGTGGAACTCGGGCCGGGGGACGGTGGATGTCGGGCCCGGGTCGGGGGCGGGGCCGGCGATGGATCTGTCCTGAAATCGGTCAACCAAAGTGGGGGTTGGGCGCGTTGAGCCCCCTGTTCCGTCCCTCCGACGACGCCGATCGACCGAATTGACGTGAAGTCAACGCCCTCCATACCTTCTGCGCCTGGCCTGATCCATTTCGGACGGCACGGACGTCGATCCCAGGGGGACGCAATGAGTTGGTTCATCGAGGCGCTGAAGAAGTACGCGGTGTTCAGCGGGCGTGCCCGCCGCAAGGAGTACTGGAACTTCGCGCTGTTCGTCGGGATCATCTACGTCGTGCTGCTGGTGATCGCCCTCGCCTCCAAGCAGTCGGCCCTCCTCGGCCTCGTGGGCCTGTTCTACCTCGGCGTCCTGATCCCCAGCCTGGCCGTCGGCGTCCGCCGGCTGCACGACACCGGCCGCTCCGGCTGGTGGCTGCTGTTCGGCATCGTGCCGATCGCCGGTCCCATCACCCTGCTGGTCTTCATGTGCTCGGACAGCGCCCCCGGTGCCAACCAGTACGGCCCGAACCCGAAGGAAGTCGCTCAGGGGTACGCCGCCGTCTGATCCGCACTCAGTGCCCAGAGGCCGTCCGGTTCATCGACCGGGCGGCCTCTCGCGTGTCCGGAGTCGTGTCCGGCGTCGTGTCCTGTTCCGCGTGCTGTCCCGTCGAAGACTGCTCGGCCGACTGGGACTTGGCCGGGCCCTCGTCCCGGATGCCCTCGCCGTCCCGGCAGCCCGTCAGCGTGAGCGCGGTCAGTGCGGTGAGCACGAGGGCGGTGGCGGCGAGGCGGTGGGTGCGGTGGGCTCGGACGGACATGGCGGTACGGGCCTCCTGGGCGGTGGGTCCGGGATGAGCCCCCAGCCGGGGGGAGTCGGCTGGGAGGAACTCCAGACTGCGCGGTGAGGGGCCTCCGACGCCATGATCCACGGCCAACTCGGGACGCCCGCACGGCGGGACGGGCGCTGACCTGCGGGGATGTCATGTCCCGGCGGCGCGGTACGGGACGCGGGAGACGGTGAGGTCCGGCGGGATCCGCCGGGATTCGGTGCCGGGCACCATCAAGTGCCCGACCGAGTTAGGTTGTTGACCGCTGACCGTCCGTGAACGTGTTGGACAACTGGAGACTCCCATGCCCGGTGACGCCCTCAGTCAGGACCCCGCGGAGCTGAGAAGGAGGATCGACACCACGAAGGCCCACTCGGCCCGCGTCTACGACGTCTTCCTCGGCGGCAAGGACAACTACGAGGTGGACCGCGCCGCCGCGGCCGCCGCGCTCGCCGCCAACCCGCGTGGCTACCTCGACGTACGGCACAACCGCGACTTCCTGCGGCGGGCGGTGACCCACCTGGTCGAGGAGCGGGGGGTACGGCAGTTTCTGGACATCGGTACCGGGCTGCCCACCGGGGAGAACGTCCATCAGATCGCCCAGGGGATCGATCCGGGTGCGCGAGTGGTGTACGTCGACAACGACCCGGTGGTGCTGACGCACGCGCGGGCGCTGCTCACCAGCGGGCCCGAGGGGCGTACGGATTATGTCGACGCCGATCTGCGCGAACCGGCCCTGATCCTCGAACAGGCCGCCAAGACGCTGGACTTCGACCAGCCGATCGCGCTCGTGCTGGTGGCGATCCTGCACTTCATCGAGGCCGAGGAGGCCTACCCGCTGGTGCGCGACCTGGTGGCGGCGCTGCCGGCCGGGAGCCAGTTGGTGATCAGCCACCTCACCGACGAGATGCATCCCGAGCCGACGCGGGCGGTCCAACGGACGTACACCGAGCGGGGTTTCACCTTCGTGTTCCGCACCAAGGACGAGGTCGAGCGGTTCTTCACCGAGACGCCCGGCATCACCCTGGAGGAGCCCGGTGTGCTGCCCGTCCACCAGTGGCACCCGAGCCCGGCGCCCGCTCCGCCGACCGTCGATCCCGTGTTCTTCGAGGGGCTCGACGACATCGAGAAGATCCGCTACCGGGACATCAACGACGTCACGGACGACGACATCAATGTGTACGGAGCGGTGGGCCGGAAAGACTGAGGCACGGCCGTTGAACCGGGCCGCGGGGCCTCGCGTTTGTGTTGCGTGACGCCGAGTGGATGTATTTGATCACGCAAACATATACTCGCGAGGCCATGCGGGCGGCGAGGGGGTTGCACACGTCGTTCCGTAGGGGTTTTGCTGTTTCCGCAGCGATATCGATGTCATCCACCCTTGGAAGGAAGTGCCGTGGCACCGGTGCTCGTTGGACTCGAAGGTCTGCTGGCGGGAGAGCGCATCCCGGTACTCGACACCCGCGTCACTTTCGGGCGCAACGCGGGCAACACCGTGGTCATCTCCAGCCTGAGTGTCTCCCGTTTCCACGCGGAGATCGTCTTCGACCAGGACAAGGGATACGTGCTGCGGGACCTCGGCAGCAGCAACGGCACGCTGGTCAACGGCGAGGAGGTGGAGTCCCGGCTGCTGCAGCCCGGTGACGAAGTCACCATCGGCGACCAGGAGTTCCGCTTCGAGGTCGCGGACGCCATGCAGACCCTCATGGCGCTCAACCTGCCCCGGGCGGTGACGCACCCGGAGGAGAACGACGGGTCCGTCCTGCGGGTGACCGTCGTCGGAGGCGGCCCGGTCGGGCTCTCCATGGCGCTGCTGCTCGAACACTTCCTCGGGGCCATGGTGCAGGTCACCGTCTACGAGGGCCGGTGGCGCAAGCAGGGCCGTACCGTCGTCTGGAAGGGCCAGGACGAGGGCAACGTACGGCGCCAGCAGGTGGTGACCGTGCAGAGCCGGCAGTACCTCGCCTGGCCGCAGGAGGTCCAGGAGCGGCTCTTCGTCCCGGAGAACTACACCGAGATGTGGCCGTCGGGCCCCGACTCGATCGGCGACCACCACCCGCGCAACATGCGGATCGCCTACATCGAGGACACGCTGCTGGAGCTGGCGAACGAGAAGCGGGACCGCATCCGCCTGATCCCCGCCCGGTTCGACCCGGTGGAGCAGCAGGAGGCCCTGGCCACCCAGCATGTGCTGGCCATCTGCGACGGCGGGCGCTCGCGCACCCGGGACCACTTCGCCGCCCGGTTCGGCAAGGCCGACGAGTCCATCTACTCCCTCGACGGGGTCCATCTGCGGGACGTCGTCCTCGGCCTGCGCGTGAAGTCGGGCCTGTCCGACCCGATGGCGATCCTGCTGACGGTCGCGCAGAACCGGTTCCTGCTCAACTCGCTGCGCGGCGAGGGTTTCCTCAACATGCGGCTGACGGACACCGAGTTGACCGAGGTGATCGGCATCGACCCGGTCCGCCGGGTCTTCGAGGAGTGCATCGCCTCCCGGCCGTGTCTGATGAACCGCGACGAGCACGGCGACTTCCAGTGCGCCACGCACGGCACGCTGTTCCTGCCCGCGCTGGTCAAGGGCTCCGCGCTGTGGAAGCGCGTGCACGAGGGGCTGCGCCTGTTCGCCGTCGAGGACGGGGACCTGAGCGCGGTCACCAGCTTCCGGCTCGACATGGTGCAACGGCCGCGCTTCTCCGCGGAGTTGCTGCCGCCGACCACCAACACGCCCGGCACCTACGGCTTCCTGCTCGGGGACGCGGCCAACTCCATCCACTTCTGGCCGGGCCGCGGCCTCAACAGCGGGCTCGCGTCCGCCATTTCACTGGCCCGCTCGCTCAACAGCGCGTGGAACGGCCGGCCCTTCCGGGACGCGGACTTCCTGCGGCACGAAGCGGCCATGTCGATGCTCCAGTACCGGCACAAGAGCCGCGCCTGGAAGGCGATGGTCACCACCGACGACCAGGGTGTCACCTGGGCGATCAAGGACATCATCGACCACGGCATCGACGGCATCTCCGAGGAGCCGGACCGCGAGGCGGACACCAGGATCCTGCTGGAGCGCATGAGCGCCATCCGCGACCGGCTCGCCCCGCGCCTGCCCGGCATGCCGGACGACGAGGCGATCCTGGAACGTCTGCAGACCCTGGAGTCCAAGACGCTGCGCATGCTCGTCCTCAGCGGCGCCTGGGACACCCTGACCATGGGCGGCGAGGAGGTCGACATCGACATCTTCTACGGCCAGGACTCCTCGGCGGCGGCCGCGGCGGTGGAAGCGCTGGAGCCGGCGGCCGTGCAGTCGTGATCGGGTTCCGGCGGGTGGTTCCGTAGGCTGGAGGCATGTCCGACAGCGGCGCCTTCGACCTTGACCAGTACCTCACGCACATCGGGTGGGAGGGGGAGCGGCGGGCCGACCTGGCGACGCTGCGGGGTGTGCATCTCGCGCACATGCGGGGCATCCCGTTCGAGAACCTGGACGCGCTGCGGCGTACCGCTCCCTCGCTCGAACTGCCCGACCTGACAGCCAAGTTGCTGCACAGCCGGCGCGGTGGCTACTGCTACGAGCAGAACACACTGCTCACCGCCGCGCTGGAGGCGCTGGGCTTCGGGGTGACCCGGCTGGCGGCGCGGGTGGTCGTGGGCGCGAGCAGGTTCGAGGACCGGCCGCGCACCCATATGACCTTGCGGGTGGAGGTGCCGGGCGACCCGCAGCCGTACTTGGCCGACGTCGGCTTCGGGGCGATCGGGGCGCTGCTGGAGCCGGTGCCGCTGGTGGTCGGCGTGGAGTCGCACGACGCCGGGCGCCGGCACCGGTTCGTCCACGTGCCGCACCGCGGGCCGCTGGAGCTGTGGGTGCTGGAGGCGTACGCAGGGGAGAAGGGGGCGGAGGCGGACGAGGACGGGGAGGCCGGGGGCGGTGCCTGGCAGGCCCAGTACGCCTTCACTCTGGAGCCCTTCGAGCACGTCGACTTCGAGGTCATCAACTGGCACATCGCCACGAATCCGCGCTCGCCCTTCACTCAGCGTCTCTTCGTCCAGCGGGTCACCCCCGACCGCCATCTCCTGCTCCACGGAAGCCTGTTGACCGAGACGCGGGCCGACGGCGAGGTGAGCGAGCGGGAGGTGACGGACGAGGGGGACGCGCGGCGCTTGCTGGACGAGGAGTTCGGGATCGAGGCGCCGGAGGGGATGACCCTGTTGGTCTGAGCCGAGCCGGGCTCAGTCCCACCAGAAGTGCCAGGTCGGCCGGTTGATCAGAGATCGGGCGTACGTCTCCAGGTCGCCGGTGTCGTCCGGGCAGAAGGCGAAGTGCTCGGCGGCCATCTCCTCGGCCTCTTCGAGGGTGGCCGGCGGGGCCGCCACCGACACGAGGAGTGAGGCGAAGCCGAGGGCCACGAGCCGGATGCCGAAGCGGTCCTCCCAGGAGCGGAGGACGGCACACAGACGGGCCGTGTCGCTCTCGTGGTTGGCGGGGCCCATCCAGCCGATGGCAGCCGGGATGTCGGCGCTGCGACGGGCCGGTACGAGGGCGAGGTGCGGTTCGTGGACCACGGGCTCGCCGTCGAGCACTGGCCCGCCGTCGGCCAGGGAGTCGGCGATCTCGGCGGCCCGCTCGTCGGGATCGGCGGTCGCGACGAGTGCCTCGGCGAGGCCGGGCCACTCGTCGCCCTCCTCCGTGTACTCCTCCCAGAGTTCCTCCAGCACCTCGTCGGCGTCGTGGTCCCCGGGGTAGGACATCTCGTCGGGCGCCAGCTCCCACTTCTCCGGCCCGCCCTGGCCGCCGCCCAGGTCGAGGACGACCGGGAGCAGACCGGCGGACGGTGCCGTGCCCCGCAGCGCGGACCACGCGCCCGGTATCGCCCGCTCGTCCGCGAGCCACAACAGCGGCTCGTGCCAAGGACCTTGGTCGGTCTCATCGACCAGTCGGCCGGGCGGGAGTTCGAGACCGAGGGACGCGAGCCTCGGCAGCGGGTTGGGAAGTGTCGCCATGCCACCGACTTTAAAGGCGACCACTGACAACCGGCCCCGCGGTCCGTGGACAGGGGGTTCCGGCAGACCGGTGCGTGAAGGCTCGTGCACCGGTCTGCCGTGTTCCCCCGTTCCCCCGTAGCGCCCGGACCTGTTCGCCGCGTGGGCGATCCGGTCGCTCCGCCCATAGTCCGTGGGGCGGGCGGGAGTCGCGATGGTTTCGGTTCTGGCCGAATCGTGTGGGGATCCGGATGCCTACGTGTCCCGCAGCGCACCCGCGACGACCGCCGTCACCGTCCGCCGCACGGCCGCGCGCTCCGGGGGTCCCGCCTCCCGGTCGGCGAAGAGGAGATGGGCGGCGCCGAGCAGGATCGGGGCGAGGGTGGTGACGTCGGCGTCGGGGGCGAGGCGGCCCAGGTCGCGTTCGGCGGTGAGGTAGGCGGCGAGCAGTGCCGATGCCTCGCCCATGAGCGGGATGCCGGTCGAGCCGGCCGCGCGCAGCCGGGCGCGGAGTTCGTCCCGAGAGATCACGAGGCTCACGACCGCGACCCCGACCGGGTCGAATACGTCGATGAGCGCGCCGGTGAGATGGTCGGCGACGGAGCCGGTGCCGGCGGCGGCACGCAGGGCATCCGCCAGGGCGTCGAGCCGCGCGATCCGGTCGAGCACGAGGTCGGCGAGGAAGGCGTCGAAGTCCGCGAAGTGCCGGTGCAGGACGCCTTTCGCGCAGCCCGCCTCCGTCGTCACGGCCCTGCTCGTCAACGCGGTCGGGCCGTCCCGCAGCAGGATCCGCTCGGCGGCGTCGAAGAGCTGTTGGCGCGGGTCGCGCATGGCCACGCCAGTCGGCATACCGGTGTCCGTCCGTTTCCTCGCATTGACGAGTGGGCGCGTGCCCACCCATAGTGGGCGCATGCCCACTCTACCTTCTTCAGCGGGTCGGCCCCATGAACGCCGAGACCTCGCGGAGTCTTTCGGTACGGACGCCGAGAGGTATGAACGAGCCCGGCCCCGCTACCCCGACGCCCTGGTGGAACGGATCGCCGCGGCGGGGGCGCGCGTGCTCGATGTCGGTTGCGGTACGGGGATCGTGGCGCGGCAGTTCCAGGCGGCGGGGTGCTCGGTGCTCGGCGTGGAGCCGGATGTCCGGATGGCCGACCTCGCGCGGCGGCTCGGGGTCGACGTCGACGTGTCCACGTTCGAGGAATGGGCGCCGGAGGGGCGGGAGTTCGACGCGGTGGTCGCCGGGACGGCCTGGCACTGGGTCGATCCGGTCGCCGGGGCGGAGAAGGCGGCGCGGGTGTTGCGGCCGGGTGGGCTGCTGGTGCCCTTCTGGAACGTGGCCCAAATCCCGCCCGACCTCGCCGAGGTCATCGCCGACGCGTGTGCGCGTGCGCTGCCGGACGCGCCGTTCGACTTCCGCGGTGCGGTGGGGCGGTCCGCCGTGGAGGGGTATCAGGCGCTGCTCGACAAGGCGGCGGACGGTATGCGGGCTGCCGGCCGGCGGTTCGGGGAGCCTGAACAGTGGCGGTACGACTGGGAGTTCACGTATACGCGGGACGCGTGGCTGGATGTCATGCCGACGCAGGGGGCGTTCACGAGGTTCCCGGCGGAGCGGTTGGCGCCGGTGCTGGAGGATGTGGGCGCGGCGATCGATGCGCGGGGCGGTGAGTTTTCGATGCCCTACGCGACGATGGCGGTCAGTGCGCGGCGCAGTCGGCGGTGAACGCGGCCCAGGCGGCGGGGGTGAGTTGGAGGGTGGGGCCGGTGTCCGCGGGGTTCTTGGAGTCGCGGATGTGGATGGCGTGGGGGCAGGTGGCGACCTCGACGCATTGGCCGCCCTCGTCGTCGCTGTAGCTGGACTTCCGCCAGTTGTAAGCGACTTCGAGGCATTCGCCGCCTTCGCTGCCGCTGTAGGTCGACTTGAACCACTGACGTGCGCTGTTCATTGCTCTCCTAGCAGACGGTCCAGAAGGCTGATCGAGTCTTCGGGCGAGAGTGCCTGAGATCGCAGCATCGCATACTTCCTCGCGAGGATGGACACGTCATCTGGGCTCGCTACCCACTGGCTCCCGCGGTGAGCTTCGGTGTAGGCAAGGTGCTGGTGGTCGGGTGTTTCGATCAGGGTGAAGGGCCCGGCGGTGCCGGTGTGACCTGTCAGGTTCAGTGGTAGGAACTGCATGGCGACGCACGGCATTTCGGCGTACTCGCGCAGCAGTTGAAGTTGCTCGCGATGGACCTGCGGGCCGCCCACAGGGAAGAGGAGCGTCGGTTCCCAGATGACGAAGCTCAGCGTCGGAGGGTCCGTGCGGTGCAGGATCTGCCGGCGTTCGAGACGCGCGGCCGTCTTGGCGTCGATCTCGTCCTGGTCGAAGGCGGGCACACGGCTCGTGAACACCGCCCGGGCGTACGGCTCGCTCTGGAGGATGCCGGGCAGCACCAGCGTGTCGAACCAGCACAGTGAGATCGCCTCGCGCTCATGGTCGATGTACTGCTCCGCGTACATCGGGAACTGGTCGACATCGGGCATCTTCTCGACACCCAAGATCAGCATGCCCTTGGCATCGAGGAGTTGATCCAGCATCTCGGCGAGATCCGGCTTCAGGGGGCGTCGGCCCTGTTCGATGGAGGCGATGGTCTCCTCGTCGACTTTCAGCAGGGCCGCCAGCTCACGCTGCGTATAGCCTGCGGTGCGCCGAGCCGCCCCTACCTGCGCGCCGAGCATTTTCATCGCCGAGAGGTTCCTCCTCCTCGGACTTTTCCTTGAGTTCATGCTGGTCAACTCCCCACGGGCGCCCGTACACGACCTCGCACTAACCCGTACAAAAAATCTGTACGGGTTGACGTAGTGATCCACGCTAGTGACTCTGCGCGACATTCGTCCCGTGAATGCCGCAACCGAACTCCCCTACCAGCGCGATCAGTTCTACGCCCGCCACCGCCGCTCCGTCCCCGCCGCCCGGCACTTCGCCCGCTGGTCCCTGGTCCACTGGGGTCTCGCCGCCTGGGCCCGCGCAGACGACCTCGTGCTGTGCGTCAGCGAACTGACCACCAACGCCGTCCTGCACGGCGCCCCGCCCGGCCGCGGCTTCCTGCTGCGCGTCCGCTACGACGGCGACCTGCTCCGGGTCGAGGTGCACGACAGCGGGACCGGTGTCCCGAGGGTCGCCGACGAGCCGGACGAGGGCGGTCGCGGACTGTTCCTCGTCGCCGCGCTGTCGGACAAGTGGGGTGTGGGGCAACGAGATCTCGGCAAGGTGGTGTGGTGCGAGTTCGCGTGCGCGGGGTGAGGAGAAGGCCCCCGCGTTACTCCACCCGTCCCTCGACGCACTCCGACCGGGCGCCCGGTGTCGCCGGCACGAAACAGGCCCGTACGACCGTTCCGGGGCGCGTCACCGTCATGAGCGTGTAGACGTACGCGTCGGTGT
This sequence comes from Streptomyces sp. NPDC001002, assembly GCF_053599215.1. Taxonomy (NCBI): domain Bacteria; kingdom Bacillati; phylum Actinomycetota; class Actinomycetes; order Kitasatosporales; family Streptomycetaceae; genus Streptomyces; species Streptomyces sp. NPDC001002. Next base: position 28,050 of record NZ_JBSFLV010000091.1, read on the forward strand.
CGGTGCGGCTCTTGACCTCCGCGGTGCCGTCGCCCGGGGTCACTTCGAGGCGGTCGCCGAGGCGCGTGCCCCACATGCGGGCCCAACTCGTGCCGCAGGCCTTGCTGTAGCGCACTTCCATCCAGGCGCCGGTGGCCGTGTGGTACTGCGCGAGCGTGGTGGGCGCGGCGGCGCACTTCAGGTGCATCGGGTCCTTGCCCGCGCAGCCGGAAGCGTGGCAGAGGGGCGCGGTCGGGGTGGCGGGCGGGCTCGGTTCGGCGTTCTCGCGGGGGAGGAGGACGAGGGCGACCGTGACGATCGCCGCGAGCACAGCGCTCAGGGTGGCGAGGACGGCCAGGGCAAGTGCGGCCCGCCGGTGGCCTGTTGGCGGCAGCGGGGCGGATTCTTCCGGTGGTGCGGGCTCCGGTGGCGGGGGAGGGGAAGGCGCTGGTGGGGCCGGAGGCGGTGGCTGCTGCCGGTGGTCCTCGCGGGCCCGGCCGCCCCACTCCGACTCCGCTATCTCCCACAACGCCACGCAGCGGCCGTCCGGTTCGCCCGCGATGCGGCACAGTTCCTCGACGGCCGGACGCGGCGGCAGGGTCTTGCCGTTGAGGTACCGCTCCCAGGACGACTTGCTGTACGTGGTCTTCGCGGCCAGGCCCGCCAAGGTCAGGCCGCTCCGCTCCCGTAACTCCCTGAGCGCGGCGGCCAGTCGGGCCCCCTCCGGCGAGAGCGGCCGGGTCATCCGCGCAGGGCCTTCCAGGTGTGCGGCCCGACCACGCCGTCCGTCACCAGGTCCGCGCGCTCCTGGAACGCCTTGACCGCCTGCTGGGTGAGCGGGCCGAAGATCCCGTCGATGCCGCCGGGCGAGATCCCCGCCCGGCGCAGCAGACACTGCGCCTCCGCCACGTCCGGCCCGGCATCGCCGTATGCCAGTTCGATGTCCCAACTGCGGCCGAGGCCCGCGAACCAGTGCCCGTCGTCCTTCGTCAGCCGGCAGGTGTACGTCGGTTGCGCGGCCGGTGCGGAGGTGGTGGGCGCGGTGCGGGAGGCGGCGGCCTTCGCGGTGTCCTCGTCGTACAGCCGTATGGCCAGGAGGACGGCGGAGGAGAGGGCGAGGACCAGGGCGACGGATCCCGCGACGAGGGCGATGCGCAGGGAGCGGCTGCCGGCGGGGTGAGCGGGGGCCGAGGCGGGGGTGACTACGACCGCCAACTCGTCCGGCGCATCTGGTGACTTGGGGTGATCGGGCTCGGGTGGCGGGTCCGTGCGGCGGTTCTCCCACGCCTCCGCGGCCACCTCGCGGAGCGCGAGCAGTCGTACCGGGTCCTCGCCGGCGATCCGGGCCAGTGCCTCCACGGCCGGTGCGGGCGGCAGGGAACGGGCGCCCAGGTACCGCTCCCAGGACTTCGGGCTGTACTCCGTGTGCGCCGCCAACTGCCGCACGCTGAGCCCGCTGTGGTCCTTGATCCGGCGTAAGCGAACGACCAACTGCCTTATCCGCGGATCCAGTTCCGCGGGCAGCGGCTTCCAACGCGACATGTGCCCCCCACTTCGCGTTCGGGGACCGGGGTCAGCCGGTCCCTGCGCGTCGCATTCTGCATCACTGACACCTCTTCGCACGTCCATTCGGTTGCAGGGCCCGGAGGGAATCGGCCATGGTCCGCGACGAGCCGGCGACGGGCCGTCGGTGTCCCGTCCTGCCGTCCCAGGTGTCCGTCTCCCCGCAGGTCAGAGGCGGTGACGTCCCGGCGGGACGTCAGTTGTACGGCTTCCGTGGCGAGGGGGACCGGGCGGACCGCACTCTCGTTCCAGCACGACGGCCGACAACCTGAAAGAGGAACGCATGCGAGCGAATGTCGTGGCCAGGACCTGGTGAACCACTCCGCAGCCGCCGGAATCGCGGTCGAGGGCCCCGCGTCAGCCTCCCCCCGGCTTCCCCCCGCGGGCCGCCTTCGCACAGGCGTCCGACGTCTCGATCCCGGCGGTGCGGAACCGGTCGACAGGGCTTGTGCCAACGGCATGTGAGCGGCGGTGGCCGAGATGCGATCGCGGGCTGTCCCCCACGGGGGAGGGACAGCCCGCGGTTCTCGCGTTCCCGTTAGCGTGAGAGGCGTGGATGAACGCGGGGGACGACGAGGGGTACCGGGGGCAGGACGGGCAGCGGGTGCCGGGATGGCCGCCGGGCCGCTGCTGGAACGGCTGCACTTCGGGCGCGAGGATGCCGAACGGGACGTGACGGACGGCCTGTTGCTGCGCGGCGGGTTTCTGCCCAACGCCGCGTACCGGGGCGCGCTCAGCGGGCGCAAGATGCTGATCATCGGGCGCAAGGGGTCCGGCAAGAGCGCCATCTGCATGCAGCTCAAGGCGGACGCCGCCGGCCACTACGCCGGGACCGAACTGATCCCGCCGGACGAGACCGCGGGTGAGGAGATCCGGCGCTTCGAGTTGCAGGGGCTGCCCGGGGACTCGGCAAAGGCGCTGATCTGGCGGTACCTCTTCGCGGTGTACGCGGCACGGCACTTGGTGGCCCACGCGAAGGACGTGCACGGGTACCGGCCCGACTCGGTGAAGGCGCTGGCCCGTTTCCTGAAGCAGAACGGCGAGTCGGCGGACGGCCGGTTCGGGGACCGACTCGCCCAGGCGGCACGGGGGTTGCAGACCTCGCTGTCCCTGGAGGCGTTCGGGTTCAAGGCCGGACTGGACCTCGCGCAGTCGCCGCTGTCCGAAGGGGCGCAGGCCACCCGGCAGTTGGACGTCGTCGAGCAGGGCGTGGCCGAGGCCTTCGCCGACCTCGGCTGCGGTGACCCCGACGCCGGCGGTCTCGACGACGGCGCCGAGGCGCACGGACCCCTGCTGCTCATGGTCGACCAGCTGGAGCTGGTGTGGTCGGCCGAGACGGACAGCAACTCCATGGTGATCGGCCTGCTGCTGGCGGCCAAACACGCGGCGAGCCTCTACGGTCCCGCCGTGCGGGTCCTGCTGTTCCTGCGCGCCGACATCTACGACTCGCTGCACTTCGGGGAGGGCGACAAGTTCCGCGGCGACGAACTGCGGATCACCTGGACCGAACAGGCCCTGCGGGACCTGGCGTTGGCCCGGGCGCGGGCGTCGGCCGGGGCGGAGCTGACGGCCGAGGTGCTGTGGGGCGAGCTGTTCCCGGCGGAGGTGGCGGGCGAGGAGACGGCCGCGTACCTCTTCCGGCGCTGTCTGCCGCGCCCGCGCGACGCGATCCAGTTTCTCAACCTCTGCCAGGAGACGGCCTCGTTGCTCAACGGCCGGGACCGGATCACGGAGGCGGACGTCGTCCAGGCCGGACGGCAGTTCTCCGACTGGAAGTTGAAGGACCTGGCGCTGGAGTACCTGGTCGCGCACCCCTTCCTCAAGCATCTGTTCCCGCTCTTCCAGAACACGGGGTATGTCGTCACCCGGGCGGTCCTCGGAACCCGTTTCGAGGCGGCGGCCGAGTCATTGCACCGGCTGTTTCCGGCATACGCCGACGCGTTGACGGCCCCGGGCGTAGTGGATGTCCTGTACGCGGTGGGCTTTCTCGGGGTGCGGCGGGGCGAGGACGTGGTGTTCGCCGGGGGCGACGACCTGCCGGCGCAGTTCCATGAGACGGAGTTCCACGTCCATCCCTGCTTCCGGGCGGCGCTCGGGGCCAACAGCGCGGTCGTCCTACGGCACTTCGAGCTCGGGGCGGCGGTGGGCAGGGTGGTGCAGGGCGGCAACCAGGGGGGCTTCAATGACGGCGGGTTCACGTCCGTACCCAGCCGCGACCACCGTCTCGTGCAGGAACTCCGACGCTCCTGCCACTCGATCCTCGCGCAGACCGGTCGCGCGGTGAGTCTGGCGCAGGGAGCGCGGGACGAGATCGCTCAGCAGATCAATCGGGTTCTCGACGAGGTGAACGTCCTGCCGACGGGGGCGGGTTCGGCGTACGACCTGGAGGACCGGGTCCTGGTCACCGCCCACTACTTCGACACGCTTGCTGCGCAGCTTCTCGCGGGCGGGTTGGACGACTCGACGGGGGCGGGGGATGTGGTGCGGCGGGTGCGGGAGGAGGCGCGGCGGTTGCGGGCGCAGGCGGACGGGTCCTACGGGAGTTCGGGGGACTCTTCGGGTCGGTGAATCTGGTGACTTGTCAGGACTCCGAAGCGTCATACTCGTAGCCGGAGTTCTGGGCCAGACCGTCGTGCGGCGGTGGCGTTCCGCCGACGGGGGAGGGGACCGGTGCAGGGCGTACTGCTCGCCGAACGGTTTCGGATCGGGGACCGGCTGGGGGCCGGGGGGATGGGGCAGGTGTGGGCCGCGCTGGACGAGCGGATGCGGCGGGACGTCGCGGTGAAGATCGTCCATCCCCAGTACGGCATGGACGAGGCGGAGACGCAGGCACGGTTCCAGCGTGAGGTGCAGCTCGCGGGGCGGTTGTCCCACCAGAACATCGTCACCGTGCACGACTGGGGCGAGGTGGCGGTGGACGGCCGCCGGACGCTGTTCCTGGTGATGGAGTTGGTGCACGGCGTGCCGCTGCATCGACGGCTGGCCGAGTCCACGCCGGCGTGGCCGCTCGCGGTGGGGTGGGTGGCACAGATCGCGGAGGCGCTGCACGCGGCGCACGTCGAGGGTGTGGTCCATCGGGACATCAAGCCGGCGAACGCGCTCCTCACGCCCTCCGGGACGGTCAAGGTCGTCGACTTCGGGGTCGCCAAGTTCATGGGGGAGACGCTCGGGGCCCGTGAACTGACCGTCACCGGGATGCCGTTGGGGTCGCCGCCGTATATGTCTCCCGAGCAGGCGGAGGGTGACCGGGCCGTCGATCACCGGAGCGACCTGTACTCGCTGGGGTGCCTGCTGTACCACGCGGTGACGGGGCGTCCGCCGTTCACGGGGAACAGTCAGTGGGCGGTGCTGCGGAAACAGATGGACGCGACGCCGGAGCCGCCGGCGAGTCATGTGCAGGATCTCCCGGGCCTGTTGAACGACCTCATCCTGAGCCTGCTCGCCAAGCGTCCGGAGGAGCGGCCGGATGATGCCGCGGCCGTCTGCGACGCCTTGTGCGCGGTGCTGGTCGACGAGGCCGTCTGGCTGGCAGGGGACGACACCCTGGAGATGGCCCGACCGGTGCACACTGCTTCCGTTCCCGGACGCCTTCTCGGGAAGGTGCGGGCGGCGGCCGGCGCGCTCATGGACGACCTGGAGGTCGAGGCCACGATGAGCCGCCGCAAGCTGGAGAAGGAGCTGGATGAGGCCCGGCATCGCGCCAACATGATCCTTGAGGAGAGCGCGCACCGGGCCGAGATGATGCAGATCCGCGCCGAGGCGGAGGCTCACCAACTCGTGGGCGAGGCACGCACGGCGGCCGGCGAGATCCTGGAGCGGGCCCGCGTGAACGAGCGGCTGCTGTGGGCCGCGTCCTCACTGGCCAGAACCCGGGCCGCGGCGGAGCAGGGGCCCGCGAGCGCCGCGTTGGTGAACAACGCGAACCGAGGCCGTACCCGCTACGACCTGGGGCATGCCGCCCGCCTCATCAGCAGAGCCAGGAAAGAGGCCGAGGAGACCGCCGGGAAGATCCTCGCGGACGCTCGTGCCGAGGCGGCGGAGATCGTCGGCGAGGCATCCGAAGCGGCCCGCACGACCACCGCCGAGCACTCTCCCGCCGACGCGGTCGTCGAGGGCGGAAGGATCATCGAAGCGGCCCGCAGAGAGGCGGCCAGGGCCGCCGAGGAGCTGATGTTCCAGGCCAGGGCCGACGCGGACGAGATGCGCGAGACCGCCAAGCGGGAGACGGATCAGCTGCGGGCGAAGGTCCAGGACGGCGCCATCCGGCTGCGGGCGGAGACCGAGCGGGACATCACCAAGCTGCGGCTACAGGCCGAGAGGGAGGCGAGGCTGATCCGGGGGACCGCGGCGGCCGAGCCGACGTAGGAAGTCCTACGTCGGCTCGGGGGCTGCGTGTCAGAGACGCTCGGGCGTCCTGATGCCCAGCAGTGCCATACCTCGCTGCAACGTCCGCGCCGTCAGGTCCACCAGGAACAGGCGGTTCTCCACTACCTCCGGGGCGTTGTCCGGGGACAGCACGTGGCACTGGTCGTAGAACGTCGTCAGGACGGACGCCAGTTGGTAGAGGTACGCCGTCAGTTTGTGGGGGGCGTACTCCTTGGCCGCCTCCGCCACGACCTCGCTGAACTGGTCCAGGTGCAGGCCCAACGCCCGTTCCGCCGGGGCCAGTTCCAGCTCCGGGTGGGCTGCCGGGTGGGCCTCGCCCGCCTTGCGGAGGATCGACTGGATGCGGGCGTACGCGTACTGGAGGTACACCGACGTGTCGCCGCTCAGCGACACCATCTGGTCCAGGTCGAACTTGTAGTCCCGCACCGCGGACGTCGACAGGTCGGCGTACTTCACCGCGCCGATGCCCACGTACCGGCCGTTGTCGACGATCTCCTGCTCGCTCAGGCCCACCTTCTCGGCCTTCTCCCGGACGACCGCCGTGGCGCGCTGGACCGCCTCGTCGAGCAGGTCCTCCAGCTTCACCGACACACCCTCACGCGTCTTGAACGGCTTGCCGTCCTTGCCGAGGATCGTGCCGAAGGCGAGTTGGAACGCCGTGACGTCGTCGTTCAGCCAGCCGGCCCGCCGCGCCGTCTCGAAGACCATCTTGAAGTGCAGGGACTGGCGGACGTCGACCACGTAGAGGAGCGACGTCGCCTTCAGGTTGAAGACCCTGTCCCTGATCGCCGACAGGTCCGTCGCCGCGTAGCCGTAGCCGCCGTCCGACTTGCGCACGATCAGCGGGGTCCGGTTGCCGTCCGGGCCCTTGATGTCGTCGAAGAACACGCACAGCGCACCGTCCGAGATCTCCGCGACCCCGGACTCCTCAAGGAGCCGGCACGTCTCGTCCAGCATGTCGTTGTAACCCGACTCGCCGACGATGTCCGCGTCCCGGATCTCCATGTCCAGCTTCTCGAAGACGGAGAAGAAGTAGATCTTCGACTCGTCCACGAACTTCTGCCACGCGGCCAGCGTCTTCGGCTCGCCCGCCTGGAGGTCGACCACCCTGCGCCGGGCCCGCGTCTTGAACTCCTCGTCGGAGTCGAAGAGTTTGCGCGCGGCCTTGTAGAGGCGGTCGAGGTTCGACATCGCCTCCTCGCCGGTGATCTCCGCGTCGCCGTGGTCCAACTCGCCCGGGTGCTCGTCCAGATACTGGATCAGCATGCCGAACTGAGTGCCCCAGTCGCCGATGTGATGCCTCCGCACCACCGACTCGCCGGTGAACTCCAGGAGTTGGACGAGCGCGTCGCCGATCACCGCGGAGCGGAGGTGGCCTACGTGCATCTCCTTCGCCACGTTCGGTTGGGCGTAGTCGATGACGGTGGTGCCGGGGTGTTCGGCCACGGGCACGCCTAGGCGCGCCTCGTCCGCGTAGCGCGCCGCGAGGTTCTCGGTGATCGCCTTGTCGGTGATCGTGATGTTCAGGAAGCCGGGGCCGGAGACCTCGATGTCCTTGATCACGTCACCCGACTCGACACGTGCGACGACCTGTGTGGCCAGCTCCCTGGGGTTCGCCTTGGCCTTCTTCGCGAGGGCGAGGATGCCGTTCGCCTGGAAGTCGGCGCGGTCGCTTCGTCGCAGCAGAGGGTCCGTGTCCGCGTCCGCCTCCGGCAGGGTGGCCGAGAGGGCGTTCGCGAGGCGCTGGTGGACGAGATCCGTGAGCGACGTGACCGAGGTCATGGGGTGGGAGCCGTTCTCCTCGTGGGTTTGGTAGACACGGTCAGTATCCCATGGGGGGTGAAGCGGTTTTTTGGCCGCGGGCCGGTGGGGGCTGGTCGCGCAGTTCCCCGCGCCCCTTGAAGGCGGCTGCGCCGCCATCCAAGCGTCAGGCCCCGCGAGCCTTGAGAGGCGGCTGCGCCGCCTAAACTGGGGGCGCAGCCGAATTGACCGTACTGACTGCCTTGAGAAAGAAGGACGTGCCGATCGTGGCTCAGAGCACCGAGACCACCGACTGGGTCTCCCGTTTCGCGGATGAGGTCATCGAGGAGTCGGAGCGTCGGGCCCCGGGCAAACCGGTCGTCGTCGCCTCCGGGCTCTCCCCGTCCGGACCCATCCACCTGGGCAACCTGCGTGAGGTCATGACCCCGCACCTCGTCGCCGACGAGATCCGGCGCCGGGGTCACGAGGTCCGGCACCTCATCTCGTGGGACGACTACGACCGGTACCGCAAGGTGCCGAACGGTGTCGCGGGGGTCGACCAGACCTGGGCCGAGCACATCGGCAAGCCGCTCACGTCCGTGCCGGCGCCGGCCGGGTCCTCGTACCCGAACTGGGCCGAGCACTTCAAGGTCGCGATGGTCGACGCGCTGGCCGAGCTGGGTGTGGAGTTCGACGGGATCAGCCAGACCGCGCAGTACACCTCCGGGGTGTACCGCGAGCAGATCCTGCATGCCATGAAGCACCGCGGCGACATCGACGCGATCCTCGACCAGTACCGGACCAAGAAGGCCCCGGCCAAGCAGTCCCAGAAGGCGGTCGACGAGGCCGAGTTGGAGGCCGCCGAGGGCTCCGGCGCGGCGAGCGAGGACGACGGGGCCTCCGGCTCCGCCGGCTACTTCCCGTACAAGCCCTACTGCGGCAACTGCGAGAAGGACCTCACCACCGTCACCGCCTATGACGACGAGACCACCGAGCTGACCTACACCTGCACCGCGTGCGGCTTCGCCGAGACCGTCCGGCTCAGCGAGTTCAACCGCGGCAAGCTGGTCTGGAAGGTCGACTGGCCGATGCGCTGGGCCTACGAGGGTGTCGTCTTCGAGCCCAGCGGGGTCGACCACTCCTCGCCCGGGTCCTCGTTCCAGGTCGGCGGGCAGATCGTCGGGATCTTCGGCGGCAAGCAGCCGATCGGGCCGATGTACGCCTTCGTCGGCATCTCGGGGATGGCGAAGATGTCCTCGTCCAGGGGCGGGGTGCCCACGCCCGGCGACGCCCTGAAGATCATGGAGCCGCAGATCCTGCGCTGGCTCTACGCCCGGCGCCGGCCCAACCAGTCCTTCAAGATCGCCTTCGACCAGGAGATCCAGCGGCTCTACGACGAGTGGGACAAGCTGGACGCGAAGGTCGCCGACGGCTCCGCGCTGCCCGCCGACCTCGCCGCGCACGCCCGCGCGGTGCGCACCGCGGGCGGTGAGCTGCCGACCACCCCCCGGCCGCTGCCGTACCGCACGCTCGCGTCCGTCGCCGACATCACCGCCGGGAACCAGGACCAGACGCTGCGCATCCTCGGCGAACTGGACCCGGCCAACCCGCTGGCCGACCTCGACGAGGTCCGGCCCCGGCTCGACAAGGCCGAGGCCTGGATCAACACGCACGTCCCCGCCGACCAGCGGACCATCGTGCGCGCCGAGCCCGACGCCGAACTGCTGAAGTCCCTCGACGAGGCCTCCCAGCAGTCGCTGCGGCTGCTGCTCGACGGCCTTGCGTCGCACTGGTCGCTCGACGGTCTCTCGCACCTCGTCTACGGCGTCCCCAAGGTCCAGGCCGGCTTCTCCGCCGACGCCGGACCCAAGGAACTGCCCGCCGAGATCAAGACCGCCCAGCGCACCTTCTTCGCCCTCCTCTACCAGCTTCTCGTCAGCCGCGACACCGGTCCGCGCCTGCCGACGCTGCTGCTGGCGGTGGGGCAGGAGAGGGTGCGGGCCCTGCTCGGGGAGTAGGCGCGGTTCCACGACGACGGGGGCCCCGGTGCTGATCAGCACCGGGGGCCAGGACGCCGCCGGGAGGCCGCCACATCGGAAGAGCGGGGGGGAGGGCAAGAGGGGTAGGGGGGCGGGGTGGGTC
>NZ_JBSFLV010000092.1:0-37403 GCF_053599215.1 Streptomyces sp. NPDC001002
GATCCGGTGCTCCAGCTTGTTGATCATCGCGAGGAGGATCATGACGAGTTTCGTGGAGTTCCCGACAGCCTCGCGAAGTTCGCCCTGTTGTTCCAAGGAGCGGGTGAGCCGGCCGTAGACCTCAATCTGCTGAGCCCGGGACTCGGCAAGTTCCAAGGCGGAGGCGACAGAGAGCGGGGTGTTCACCGGTGAGGGGTGGGCGGCCGCCCACAGCAGCTTTTCGGCTTGGGCCAAGCGCCGCTCACGCAGCCGTGGTTCGGGAACCGTCGCACGGATCAGGGAGACCACGAAGTTCTGGCCGGGGATCTTCCCGGCCAGAAGTTCGCTGATCCGGGTCTTGGAGAGGTGGATTTCACCGGCCAGCGTATTCAGGGTCTTGCCGCTTGCGTCGACCTGCGCGCGCAGGAAGTTGGCAAGCGCCTCCGCCTCGGTGCTCTCGGCCCGGATCAGCCCCCAGGGCCTGCCGCCCCGCCCCACCATAGGTGCTTCCCCCTCGCCCTCTCCGGCATCTAGTTGTCCAGGTTGTTCGCACCCATCCCGGAACAACCTCGCCCTTTTCCGGACCTTACCTGCGGCAATACCCCGGACGGGAGTGAACTACCCAGCCACACGGCACAGTGTGAGTCACCGAACCGCGGACCCCACTGGACCCCGGCCACAGGAGACTTCCGTGCTGCCACTCTGGCTGCCCTCGCCGCACACCGTGAGCGCGCTTCAGCGCGTCCTGCTCGTCGGCCTGCTCACCCCCGCCGTGCTCGTTGCCCTCGCCGCGGCGGTCCCGGCCCTCGTCCTGCTGCCGTTCCTCCCTGGCGGCACCGACCGCGCCACCAAGCTCCTTGCCGCGCACACCCGGTATCTGAGCACCCTGCTGACCAGCAGCCGCCCCGACCCGTAGAACGGGGGCCCGGGAGATCGGGCGGCGGGCGATCCGCTGCTGTGCGGCTGAACCGCATCCGCGCCCTGCGGCAGATGGGAGCGGTAGTCGCTCGACTGCGCCGCGACGTCGGGCAGTTCCGCGCCCAGGAAGAGACACAGGGGCGAGCGGCGGTCGTTGAGCCAACTGGTGAGGCTCATGCCCTTGCCTCCGGAGGGACTTGGGCAGAAGCGGACGGCACTTCGAGCATGGCGTGTCTCGTTTCGCGGACGTGCCGTGTACACGGCAGAGGAAGGGCGGGGAACACCGGTGATGGGAGGCAGGCGGTCCGTCAGGCGGATTCCTCGCCGGGGATGCCGGTATCGGCCTGCAGGGCTCTGTCGACGAACTCCCCGACCAGGTGCCGCACGTGTGCGGCCGGCACGACCTGTTCCCACTCGGGGACAGACGCGCAACTCCAGCAGCGCAACCGCAGACGGATCGACCCGTCGTCCTGCACCGCGCCCCACGCAGATCCAGGCGGCCTGCCGCACGGGAGGTGCGCCTGAACCGCGGAGGTCTGCAGCACGATGTCGGACAGGTGGCGTGGCGGCACGGTCCGCTCGCGGCGGCAGCCGTCGCACTGCAGGAGGTGGCGGACCGCTCCGGGCCGGTCGATGAACCGGTGGCCGCTGCTCTCGTAGGTGTTGCAGCTGGCGCACACTGGCCCGCGCACGTATCCGTGCGTGTGGCAGTGGTCCCAGTACATGGCCTGCCGCGGACGAGGACACATCCGGCACAGGAACGCCTCCGGCTGCGCGTTCTTTGGCAGCGACGCATACGGTCGGCCGCGCAGGTGGGCCTTGTAGGGGCGGGCGGCGCGGGCGGTGCACGCGGGGCACAGGGTGGTGTAGCCGCTGTTGCTGGACGTGCGCCACGTCCAGACGTCTCCGGTGGCGTTGCAGCGGCTGCAGCGGGCGGCCTGTTCGACGCATTCGGCGGCGATCCGGTCCGCCCGGTCCAGGAGGTCGGCGTAGGCGCGCGGGACCGTCCAGGTGCTGCCGGACCACGTCAGCAGCGGCAACGGGCTGGTGCACGCCAGGGGCCACTGGCCGTAGCGTTCCTTGACCTGTTCCAAGGTCGCTCCGCACCCCAGTCCGTGCTCGTTGGGCCGGCGGCGGTCGCAGGGCTGCTGTCCTTGGCAGCGGCAGCCGTTGGCGCTCTGGTCCTGGTAGGAGATGTGCTCGAACCAGCGGTGGATCTGCGTGCGCCACGTCGGGTGCTCGGCATCCGTGAGACGGGCGTCGACCAGGTCGTCGGGGTCGAAGGGGAGCGAGGCGAGTCGGTCGCCGGCCGCGCGGATGTCCCGCTCGTCCAGCCGCCACCGGCCTTTGTACTTGTAGCCGCGCACGGCGGTGTCTCCGATGAGGACATGGTTGCTGAGCTGGAAGGTGTAGCGGGACAGCGAGGCGGGGGCCGCGGGGACGGGGCAGCCCTCGGTGAGTTCTGCCAGCAGCTGGTTGGCGTACTCCGGACTGATCGGTGGCATGGGTGTCTCTCCTTGAGGCGGGTTGGCGGAGCGGGCAGCGGCAGGTGGTGGCGGACTGCGTCCGCCGGCGCCGGAGGTCCGGCGGCGGGGGATCACGGAGGAGACCGCGGTACCGGCGGACACGGCAGCGGTCACCGTGCAGCGGGCGGCAGGCGGGGGCCGGCGTCGGGTTCCCAGCCCCCCAGCAGGGAGGCGGCCGCGGCCTGCTCGCATACGGTGCGGGCCTGGCCGGGCCGCAGGGAGCCGGCCCGTTGGGTGAATCCGGCCGGCCGCAGCGCCGAGGGGGGCACCGTCCATCCGGCATCGCCGTCCGCCCTGTCCGTCGTGGTGAGGCCGTGCAGCCACTGCCGCAGCGGATCGGGCTGTACGTGCCATGGGGGACTGGCCCAGCGGTGGGCGCCCATCCAGTCGGCCAGCCACGGCCTGTTGATCCGGCAGCCGACTTCCTCGAGGAACGCCCTGGCGGCGTTGTGGATCCCGGTGTCGGCCGTGGTCTCGCGCAGCCGCTGCCGCCGGCGTGCGTCGGCGAGCAGCCGGGCGACGGTGACCGTCTCGGGGTAGGACAGCAGGGGATGGGGCGCCACCGCATCCGGCGTGCACCGTGTGACGGCGGTCAGCCGGTGCACCCGGTCCGGCCAGATCGTTTCCGATCTCCATCCGCGGACCTGCCATGACCACACCACCGCCGCAGCGAGGGTGATCGCCTCGCGTGCACACGGATGGGTGCGCACGAGAGTGATGTGACGGCGGTGGGCGGCGAGAATCTCGGGCAGGAGTTGCAGCGGGATACTCACTGGCTGGTCGGCCTGCGCGAGAAGCCAGCGCTGGTGGCGCCGGCAGACATGTCCGGTCGCCCCCGGATACACCAGCACGGGCCGGCCGGGCGAGCAGGCTCGACTGGTGCACGCCGGGCAGGCGCCCACCCAGGCACGGTGCGGCACGTGCCAGGCTGCCCGCACGACCTCGTCGTCCGCGAGCAGCCGGTGTGTGGCAAGGCTGGGCAGCAGGCGGGTGAGGTGGGCCAGCGGCAGTCCTGTGAACTGGGTCAGTGCCACGCGTGCCGGTGCGTTGAGGGCCAGCTCGAGCCCTTTGCCGGGGGCGCCGGTCACCCGCACGCGGCGGGGGCCGGCCAGGATGCCGCGCAGCAGGTCCTGGGCGGACAGACCGTAGTGGGTGGTCATTCTCCGAATCCAGGAGCCGGTCAGTTCCTGCGCCACGGGAGGCACGAGGACGGGCGTAGGAGCGGGTAATTGCACAGACATGTCCTTCAGGGGAGGCACAGGAAGGGAAGGGGCCCTACGGCCGTTCCCCGCCCGCCCTGTTGAGAGGGCGGGTTGCGTGCGCGGCCGGTCTGCCGCGCACCGGATCGGGCGGATGCCCCAGCAGCTACGGTTGACTGCCCGGGCTGCGTCTGCGGGTCGGGCGGGCCGCGTTGGTGGCCTGGACATCGAGAACCACCTGGGACAGCAGCCGCTTTGAGATTGCGAAACTCTCATCCAGGACGGAACGAATCGCGGCCTCCCTGATCAGGAGGGAGAGGCTGGCCAGCACGCCGCCGGTACGCAGATGGATGAAATCGGCGAAGCGCACCAGCGTCCCGGGCCGGTGGCGGGGCAGCCGCAGCGCCGACTCCATGTCACCCAGAAGCCCGCGCCAGACCTCCTTCTGCCGCTCAGTGCCGTTGAGCAGCGGGGGAGTACGCAACAGCTTGCAGCGGGCGGCGAGTTGGGCGCCGCGGGGACCCGACAGCACAGGAGAGTTCTCCACATCGACACCGGCCAGCACGAACGTCGCGGGGATCCGCTCCGCAAGAGTCTTCAGCTGGTCGGAGGTGTCAGCGCCGGGCCGGGTACGGGTGTTGAGCAGGTGTACGTCGTCCATGAACACCAGCCGGGTCCGCCGCTCGCACAGGACATGGCACACGGCGTTGGTGATGGTGTGCTCGGTCATCCCGTCGTGCACGGGGATGCCGGCGAACCGGGCCAGCACCTGGACCAGGCTCTTGGGGGTGTACGTGGGCGGGATGGCAGCGAACGCCACCGGCATGAAGGCACCGTGACGGCCCGGGAGACGGCGCCGCTCGCTCAGCTCGAAGGACCTGCCCAGTTCCGCGAGCGTGGTCGACTTCCCCGCCCCCGGCGGTCCGGACACGATCAGTCCGCGCCGTGCCGTGCTGCGCTGCCGGTTGTTGACCAAGAGAGTCAGCCGCAGCTCGAACGCGGCCTTCTCCATGAACGGGGTCGTGAAGGTGGTGAACTCGGAGTGGTAGTCCAACTGGGCTTTTTGGGTCCAGGACGGATCATCCGCCGGTGGTGCGCTCACGCGGGGACGGGCAAGGTCGGCCTGCCACAGGAGCCAGTCGGTGACGACGCCGGGAGTGACGTCATCGTCGAAGGAGCCGTCGTCGCCGGCGGCGGTGATCACGGCAGCCACTGGTCCTCCCCGTCAGCGTCGGCCAACAGGCCAGACCTGTAGGCCGCCGGGCCTGGCGCTGCCTCGCCGTCGGGCCCGTCGAAGCAGTCGCCGTCCTCGTCGGGGAGGGTGTCGTCGTCGAGGTCGGGGACGGCGTAGACGCCAGCCAGTGCGAACGACGGCGCGGGCACGTCCAGCACGTTGAGCTCTCCTGCGGGAGCCGGCACCGCGCCCGAGGCATGGGACTTCGCCACCGCCCGCCGCTCCGCGGCGGACAGCTTCTCCTTGCGGGCGGCACGCTTGAGGAACTCGTCCAGGGCCAGGGCCAGTTCGGCTTCGTGCTCCTCGCGCGGGCCGGTGCGCTCAACCACCTTGCGGATGTGTTCCCAGACGTGGTGAGTGAACGGCAGACCGACCGTAGTGGCGTGGATCCACGCCACCTCGCGGAAGCCCTCGGGCAGCCGGACCCAGATCCGGGTGGGATCGTAGGGGTTGTGGTGCACCTCCCACAGGCCCTGCTGCGAGGCCACCCCGGAGCCCTGCCCGCGGTGGCCGTTGAGGCAAGGATCGTCGTACGTGCGGTAGTCGAAGCGGATGCCGGCGTCCGTGATCGGCTGCCAGCGCACCGGCAGCAGCTCCACGAAGTCCTCCGCCGACAGCGGCACCGGCACGTAGCCGGCCACCGGAAGCAGCGCCGCCCACATCTGGTTGGGCGTGAGAGCCTTCTTCGGCATCAGCGGGTGGCGAAGACCCTCGTGCGGGCGGTGGTGCCAGTGCACGAGGAACTCCTCCCACAGCGCCTGGAGTTCGGGCACGGTCCACAGCCGCTCCTGCTCGATGTGTGAGCCGCGCTCACCCACGTGGGAGCCGGTGAAGCCGGGCAGCCACTGGCAGAACTCGCTGCCGATCGAGCCGAAGCTCCTCTCCACGTGGCCTTTGGCGGGCCCGTTGGCCGGAGGCACCGGCTGCAGCGAGATGCCCAGGCTTTCGCACGCGGCCCGGGTGGCGGGGGAGATGAACACCTTGCCCTGGTCGACCACGACTGTCTCGGGCACGATCACCGGGCGGGCCGCCGCGTCCTTCAGCCGCTCGTCCACCGCGGTCAGCCGCTCGTGCGGCACCACCGATGCGGCCATCGACAGTGCCGGATCCCAGCCGGGCCGCATCACCACCGGCGTCATCATCTGCGCCAGCAGCACCGCGACGTCCGTCAGCTTGCTCCCTGCCGGACGCAGCACCCCCCACAGCCCGCGCATCGCCACATCCACCGCGATGGTCAGCTCCAGCCGTCCCACCACCCCGTCGTCCAGGACCACCAGCACATCCAGCGGTGAACTGTCCAGCATCACCACCTCACCGGGCCGCAGCGCCAGCGTCGGCTTGAACGGCGGGACGGGGCGCGCGGCGCGGGCACGCCGCTGTGCCACCGTCCCCTGCAGCCCCATAGACGCCTCCACGACGTCGATGAGCTTGTTGAACGTGGACTTGGCGGGCATCTCGACCGTTCCCGCACCGTGCCGGGCATCCAGCCACCACTGCACCTCCCGCCGCATCCGCTTCTTCCACCCCCGTGAGCGGGAACGCGACGCCTCCTGCGTCAGCAGGGCACGCAGCGCCTCCACGACCTGCGGATCGGCCCGCTCCAGCTGGGTCGAGCCGCGCCGCTTGACGACCAGCCCCCATACCCCGCCGGCGTGATATCGCGCCCGCCACCGGCGCACCGTTGCCCGGCTCACCCCCGACCAGCCCTGCGCGGCCAGCTCGTCGGCCTTCGCCTGCTCCCGCTCGGCCAGCGTCGTGGACGCCGGGTCGTACTGCGGCTTCACCGACACCCTGCCGTCCAAAACTGGGCGGCCGGTCTCCACCTCCCGCACATGCCGCTCCAGCTCGAGCGCGCGCACCTGCTGCTCCTCGGGCACCGTCGCCAGCAGCCCGACCTGCGGCACCCGCAGACGCGGCACGAAGCCGGGATCCGCCAGCAGCTCGGCCAGGCCGAACACCGCCAAGGAGCCGTCCCCGGCCGGGTCGGCCAGCCACACCCGCGTCCCCGACGCTGTCGCTGCCTCGATCCCGGCCACGGTCCATTCCCGTCCGTCATGGTGGACGGTGTCACCGATGCCGAGGACCGGCCGGCTCATCGCCCGGCCTCTGTCTGCACGGTGACCGCGCAGGCACGTTCGTGCAGCACCCGATCGAGCGGCACCTGCAGCACGCCGGCCCACAGGGCATGGAACACCGCCGGCCACACCGCGATGGGGTCACCGAGCTGCCGCACCCCTTCCGCCAGCGGCAACCGAGCGCCAAAGCAGGCGGCCACCTGTGCCAACCGGCCCTGCGCGCACCGCGGATGCCGGTAGCCGGCCAGCCAGCGCACGTTGGCCTCCACCACGCCAGGCGGCGGCCCGACCAGCCGGTAGTGCCAGCCCACCGCAGCCGCTGCGGCCTCCAGATGAGCAGCCCGGCGTACCAGCCGGCGGCCCGCTCCCAAGCGGCCCACACAGTCCAGCAGCACAGCGCTGCCGTCCGCCATCCGGACCATCAGATGCGGGGCATGAGAGACGGTCCGCCCGCCCCGCCCCCGCCACAGCAGCTCCACAGGACGGCAGGCCAAGGCGACCACCTGCCGGTCATGGTCCAGCATCATGACCTGCGTGCGCATGGCCTTGAACCCGTAGTGCACCAGACAGCCGTTGGTCGCGGACCAGTACCAACCAGGCGCCCACCGGCGGCCCTTGAGCGCAGGGAAGAGCTGGACCGGCAGACCCTCCTCCAGCCGCCGTTCACCGGCCTCGCGCCACGACATCTCGTGCTCGATGCCGGCCGCATCCACACACCGTGCCGTCATGCGATCCGGATCGGCAAGGAAGCGCCCGGCGGGCGCGGGAAAGAGACGTGACTGCGGTACCGCAGAAGACGAAGAGATCACAAAAACCCCACATGGGAACAGGGAAAGGAGAAGAGGGGAAGGACTCAAGAGCAGGACTGAGCCGCCGCCAAGGCCGCGACGAGGGCAGCCTGGGGTGAAGGAACGCTGTGCAGACAGGCAGGCCTGCCCGCGGCGACGGGGCAGCAGACAGCGGGCACAGCCGTCACACCATCACGACGGCATGAAGGCAACGCTGCGACAGCAGGCTCAATGCGGCTGCCGGCACGCGGATTTCGATACGGCGGGGCAAGAGACGCCGTTGCCGGCGGAGCACAGCGCTCCCTGCCCACCCGCATACACAAGACTCAACCAGGGCCTGCCGGGCCGACCGTGCGGATGCCCGCGGCGCCACACGAGCCGCAGGGCCGCTGTCAGGCCGGCAGCGACTTGACCAGCCGGGTCAGGTTGTCCAGGAAGGCACAGAACTCCTCGGGGACCAGCCCGTTCAGTTCACGGTTGGTCATGCCCATCAGGGCATTGAGGTCCTGCCCGCGCGACGGGTCGGGCTCCGCATCACGCGGTGCAGCCGGCAGGGCCGCAGCTCCCGAGCCCACAGCCGTGCTCAGCGCCGGGGTGGGCCACACCATGCCCTGCTGGTCCCGGTGCACTAGGAGGGCCAACGCCAGCCACTCGACGAGATACACGCCGCGCCGCGGCTTGCCCGGAAGATCCCTCAGCAGACGCCTGCCGAGCTCTTCCGCCGGCATCGGGCCGGACTGCAGCGCGGTCTCCGCCAGCGGAACCGACCAGTGCTGCCGGAATGCCCCCTGCAGCAGCAGCCGCGCGTAGGTCTGGTCCTGCTGCCAGTGCTGAGCGATGGTCCAACCGACCTTGGTGACGGCGAACTTGCCGCGCCCGACACGGCGGAACAGGCCCACCTCGGCGCTGAAACGCAGCGTCTGGGTGCATGTTTCGGCGGTCACCCCCTCCTGGCGCGCCAGATCGGTGGTGGAGATGGTCTGCATGTCTTTGCCGCTGGTGAAAGAGCCTCCGAGAACGACACTCCACTGGCGTTGCGTACTTGCACGATCAGTCGGGGAGGTCCGCTGGGCGCATACGGCGGAGCTCAATACCGACTCTTGCTGCCCAGAGCGCGCAACACCGGTACCCGGCGGCGCAGCGAAATCAGGGGGACAGAACAGAGTTTCCATGTGCGTGAGGCCTTTCTGATGGTGCTGCACGTGCGGATGACACACAACACCCCTGTCTTTGCCCGCTGGGTATAGTGGCGGGGTGGTGCGTGAGGCCAAAACATGCCCACAGTGGACGCCGCCGGTCGCCTCCGGCGGTGTTCACGCATGTTCAGGCCGACTGATTCAGCGGCGTTGGGCTATCACCTACTCACCACCAAGCCGGTAGACACCAAGACGCGTGCGTACCAACACCCCTCGCTGGAACAGATGCGTCAGCTCCGGACTCGTGTTCCCGGCGTTCACCTCAGGCAGCACCCGCTGAATGTGCTGCGTGATTTCCTTTGTTGTCGCCTCTTCCCTCTCGTGAAGGAACTCGCGGATGGCCCGGCGCACGGCATCCCGTGCACTCGGCGGCGCACCGCTGCCGGACTGTTCGAGGACACCGGCCGACGTCTGCTGATCCTTGTCTTCCTGCTGCTGGATCCGCTGCCGAAGAGCGACGACCAACTCGTTGGCGCTGTGCGCCGAGCCGATGCACAGCTTCTTCTCGGCTCGCACCGCCGCCAGCGTGCGCTCCGCCTCCACTTCACGAGCGGACGCTGCCTCCAACGAGGCCTCCTTGTCCGCCGCCAGTTCAGTGGCCTGGAGCAGCATGTCGTGCAGATCGGGCACTGGCATGGCCGGTCCTCCCTCCCAGTCCTGAAGAGGCCCTCGTGAGCGCCGAGTCTACGGTCGCAGCCGCCGTCCCTGACCTCACGACAGAACCTGCACACAGCCGGCCACTGCGCTCAGCGCACCTCACCCACCTGCACAAATCAACGCCCGCGCAGGCCTGAGACACCCCAGACGAATCCCACCATCGGGTGAGGCATCGGCCTTCCAGCCGCGCCGCGCGCAGACATGTGCTCCTCACGATCAGCCACCCGCCGATCCGCGCTCGCACGGGCCCGCAACTGCCTGAACAGGAAGCGCACTTACACCGTCACGAGCTGCGGCGACGGCATCACAGATCATGCAGACGGGCCAGCCGGTGTGCCTCCTGCAGAAGCTTGAACACCTGCTGATCCCCGCCTGCGCGGTCAGGATGCCAGGCCGTGGCTGCGGTCTTGTAGAGCCGGGCGACGGACAGGCCATCCGACGGGTTCGCCGCCGCCAACTCGTTGAGCAGGGGAACAACCCGCTCCACAGCCATAGGCGTCGTCCCGGTGATTGCCTCCCACTCGGCATGAAAGGCGGCGATGACCCTGTGCCGGGTCCGGGCAAGCGCCGTCTTCTGCCTCATTCCCTCGCGCCAACTGGCCTGCCTGCAGACACCTGAGCAGAAACGCGGGACCTGCCCGCGCTTCTTGAGCCTGTTCCACACCAGCCCGCACCATGCGCACTCACACCGCTGAACAACCACACCTTCACGCGCTCGAACTGAGCGCACCTGCCCCGCCACGGATCTGTCCTCTCCCTCGGCGTGCCGCCAGAGGTATCGGGCGCGCAGGGCAGGCGTCAGGCCAATTGCTATGCGTCACACGAAGGAGAAGCCTGATCACACTGCTGTGCCCACGTCCTTGGACCGCCTGACCGGCGCCGCTTCGGGCCTACCGGACCGTCTGCGCAATCCTCTATGCGTTACGCCGTCCGGCACCGCAGACTTCTACGCGAAGACACCTGCACCTCTTTGACCTGTGAAGACCCGTCAGGCGACAAGCTGTGCTCAGACGCATACGGACCGTTTTATGCGTAACACCAAGCGGCGCTTCCTCACGTGCCCTGCGCTCTCGTGCCAGACCTCAGCATTCGCTCGCCTCAAGGCGGTGCCTGCTTCCATTCCATGCGTAACGTGGGTCCCGGGCCGCCCGGTCAGGGCAGGGTGTGGTCAAGACGTCCGACCGGTCCCGACCCGGCTGGGAAGAGGCCTGCTCGTCCTGCCGGAGACAGCCTTGGTGGCAGCAGCCGGCTGGGCTGGAATCGGTCACCACCCCCGCGGGCCTGGTGAGCCCTCCGGTCTCAGGGGCAAGCTTCAAGGGAGACCGGAAAGACCCGGCACGGACATATGTTCTCTACGTCCCCCGTTCCGGCGTGGCTTGCCGGACCCGTCGCTTCCTGTCGATGCAGGTCGCGCAAGGGTGCCCACCCGCAGAATCGTTCCACGTGCACAGCCGTACATCCTTGCTGGTGCGGCATGCTGGGACACGGCGGATCGGGTGGCCACACCCCGCTCCGCCCAGGCGCTGGGGCCGAGACCGGGCGGAGGTCTCTCGCCCCCGCGGCGCGACATCCTGCAGGCGGGCAGGAGAGCCAGGGCACCGGACACGCCCACGCACTCTTCCCCCTGCCCCCAGACCCCTGCCGCACGCCCACAACCGCCCCGGCGCAGCTGCCGACAACAGGCCGCGGCAATCCCACCCACACCCCAGGCAGGCACGCCATGGACACGTCCTTCCCCTCCCAGGACCACCTGCTCGGCCGGGGTCCCCGGCCGCAGCTCCCTCCGCCCGGCGAACGGCGGCAGTTGCGTGAGCAGTGGGGGGCCACACTCGAGGAGGTCGCCAGTGCCCTCAACGTCGAGCCGGCGACCATGGCGGCCTGGGAGGCCGGCCATTACGACGCCGACACAGCCGACGCCTACGCCTACCTGCGCCTGCTCAACGCCTTCCGCGACCAACTCTCCACCGCTCACGAGCCGGACTGGCACGCCCTGCGCAGGCCGCCGGCACCACCGGCTCGGCCGTCAACCGCTCCCGCCATCCCCGCGCAAGGAACCGCCGAGCGCCCGGCGGCCAAACCGGCCCGCCGCGGAACCCGTTGGACCCAGGAGGAGAAGGACCACTTGCACACGGCATTCCTCGACGGCACCACCGTCGAGGAACTCGCCGAATCCCTGGAGCGCAGCGAGAAGTCCGTGCGCTGGGTCCTCTACCACCTGAACCTCATCCCCTTCCCGGCGGACGACATCCCCACCCCGCGCGCCAAGCCGGACAAGCCCAAGGCTTACACCGTCGAGGAGAAGCGCAAGACCCATCCCAATGCCTACGCGCCGTGGAGCGCCGACGACGAGAGGAACCTGGCCGAACGCTGCGCGCAGGGAGCGTCCCTGGCCGAGCTGTCCCAGGAATTCGGCCGCAACCTCGGAGGTATCGCATCTCGTCTCATCAAGATCAATGCGGATGGCCCAGCCGTCGAGGAAGCCTGGGAATACGGGGGAGGGGACCCCGGCACCGCTCTTTGACACTGCCGTATCCCACCCTTACATTAGTGCCTAATCAGATATCAAAGTTGGCATGTAGGGGTGGTGTGGTTCGGTGCTGCTGACGACCGGGCAGGCAGCCGAGGAACTGGGGTGCGCCGTCACCACCTTCCGGCGCCTCATCACTGCCGGACTGTTGCCCGGCCTGTCCCGCCGCGGCGTGCGCGTCATGATCCCCCTCACCGCGGTCCAGTCACTCAGCGCACGCCGCCACGCAGCCCTGGACCAGATCGAGGCCGAGGAGATCGCTGTGCTGCGCGTCGACGCCGCACAGCCGGCCGACGAGCCGGACCGGAGCTGGATCGGTTTCGCCGCCGCCCTCGGCCCCGACGACCTGCTCAAGGCACTGCGCGGCTGGTGGCGATGCAACCCAGACGCCGTGGCGGCCGGGGGAGTACTGCCGGTGACGCTGTCCGGCTACGTCGTAGCCGTCCTGACCGGCCTGCACACGTGGGAGAGGAACACAGAAGGCCGCCACGCCTTCCCCGACGCCCGCCTGGCCGGCTACGTCACCGACCTGACCGCCCCCCACACCATCACCACCTCACACATCGACACAGACCGCAGACTCGCCGAACTGCTCCTGGGCACCAGACTCACCTCCCACTCGGGCGGCGCGATCGCTTATGTCCCCACCCACACCGCCAGCTGAACTCCAGGCCCGGACAAGGAACCCGATGGACGCACAGAGCTACAACGCCGCTCTTGCCGAACTGCGCACCGTGCGGGACGACATCAAGAGGGCCCGGACGGAACTGGCGAAGCTGGAAGCCGACCGCGACAAACGCATCGCCCAACTCGCCCAGTACGAAAAGGCGAAGGCCGAGCGGATTGCTCCCGCAGCCGGACTGAGTGTGGCCGACATCGTCACCCTGGTCCCCGCGCTGGCCCCCGACAGCCTCACGACCACCACAGAACACGCCCCCACGCCCGCGGCAGCCGACACGACCACCACGGATCCCGCCGCCGTAGACGCCGAACCTGAGCCGCGACCGGCACCGGCAGCCCCCGCAATGAGCACCGCCCACCCGCCGCACCCCGCCTCGTCGGCTCCGGGCACCGCGAGCTCGGTCACCGCCCCGGAGACACCCGCCGCCCCCGACGCGCCGCGCAGCCTGCCCTCCATCCCTGAAGGAGGCGCGGGCGATGCCTGGTTCACCCACACCCGCGGCCTTGCCTCCCAGCGCCCGAACTTCACCCAGCAGGCCCGGTCCACCGTCTTCCTCGATGCCGCCACCGGCGTCCTGGTCCACCGCAACCAGACCCATCACCTCGACCTCGCCGGCCGGTCGGCCGCCGACATCCTCACCGCCGTCTTCCACACCGTCCCCGACGGAGCGGAACGCATCTACATCACCGCCGGCGACCCCTGGCACCGCGACGCCGACCGCTACCCGTATCTGAGGGACGCGGTCGCCGCCTGGCTGAACGCCCCCACCCCGGGCTGGCGCACCGACACCGGCCGCGGCAAAGACCGGATGGCCGGCCACTTCGTCCACGCCCGTAACCCCGTCGGCCGCTACCAGAGCGACAACGGCGACAGCCATGTCGAAATCCGCTCCGTGGGGGAGTGGTTCGACCTCGACGGCGACGACCCGCACATCGTCCGCGACGCATTCGTCCTGCTGTGGCAAGCCCTGCGCCGCCACTGGAGCGACGCCGTCCTGATGGGCTCCCCCTCGCAGACCGGTCGCGACCTATGGACTCGGACCATCCCCGGCCGCGGCCAGTATGCCGAGGGCTTCCCCGTCCTGTCGGAAGAACTGCGCGGCCTGCTGCACGCCACCGCCGGCCAGGGACGCAACGAACTCATCCTCCCGCCCCGCGTGCCCGAGCAACTGCCCCAACTCGTCGAGTACGACCGCACCTTCGCCTACGCCAAACACACCTGGAAGTCCCCAGTCGGAACCCCCCGCCGCATCACCGCCGCCGCTTTCGCCGCCTGGAGCGAGAAGGAACAGGCCCGGGCCCTGTACGGATGCGGCCACTGGCAGGTCAAGGTCACCGTCCCCGACACCTGGAACCACGTCGGCCTCCTGCCCGCCCCCGCCCCCGGCGAGCGTGCCTGGCACTACCCGGCCGAGCCCGGCACCACCTTCACCACCTGGGCCGGCGGCCCAGAAATCCACACAGCCCTGACCAACCCCCTCGCCCCGTGGAAGGTCGAGATCCTCGACGGCATCCTGTGGGAGGACGGCAAACCCCTCGACGACTGGGCCAAGAAGCTCAAGGAGACCTGGAGCAACCTCTCCGCCCAGGCCCACTTCCAGGGCGACGCCCAGCAGGCCCGAGCCGCCCACCTCGCCTCCCGCGCGGTGCGCTCCATCCTTCTGTACGGCATCGGCTCCTTCGCCCAGCGCCCCCGCATGGTCACCGGCACCACCCCCCGCAGCATGGAGCGCGACGTACCGCCGGACGCCGAAATCATCGGCTTCGACGACGAACTGATCACCTGGCAACGCCCCACCGGCTTCTCCCGCGACCCCAACGCCCACCCCGAATGGGCCGCCGCCATCTGGTCCGGCGCCCGCGCCGCCCTGCTCGCCCAGCGCCACCGCGACGACAACACCTACGCCGGAGCCCTGCACACCGAACCCGGCAGCGTCGTCGCCTTCCGTACTGACGCCCTTTACCTCACTCAGCCCCAGAACTGGCCCCACCACCATCAGCCGGGCGACTACCTTCAGTGCGGACACCTCGCCGGGCCACTGGCCGCGCCCACCACCGAGGACGAACTCCTCGCCCTGCGCGACGCCGGACGGGCCGCCCTCACCTCCGCCAGGCAGGGGAACTGATGCCGCCCCGCGCTCGCCGCAACCGTCCCGACAGCCAGGGCGAGTTGAACGAGGCCGCCCAACTCGCCGACCGGCTCCAGGCAGCCGGCTACACCAAACGCGACATCGCCCGCATCATCGGCCGAGACCCGTCCCTGGTCTCGCAGTTCTACACCAAGAACAAAGGCGCAGCCTTCGTCACCGCCCTGCGCGAAGTCCTGACCGCCGTCGAAACCGGCGGCATCACCGACCTGCCCGAACTCACCGCCATCGCCGCCCGCCACACCCAACGCCGCACCACCGCCTCCGGTACCCGTGCCCGGGTGCGGGGCAAAGCCCTGCTGATCACCCCCACCGGCTCCGGCACCGGCCGCGTCGGCGCCCAGGCCATCGCCTCCGGCTCCGCCCGCCTGCGCCCCTTGATCGCCGAAGCCGCCCGCCAAGGCCTGCGCCTGGCCTTCACCGTCCGTCTCGCCAAAACCTCATACCTGCACCCCTCCGGCAGCCGCACCGACTCACCCGGCATCCGCCGCGACGTCATCCAGCGCACCGACCACACCGAAGAACGCTCCTACGGCTCCGCCCAGACCGGCGGCTTTGACGCCGCCGACTTCGCCCGCCGCGTCAACGCCGCTGGCGGCGACGTCACCGCCGCCGTTCACCAATGGCTGGTGGAAACCGGACGCATCCACCCGGACGCCCACATCATTCACCTCGAAATCCGTACCTGGCGCCCGCGCTGAGATCCGCCTCCTGCCACCACGCCGTCAAGATGCGGTGATCAGGATGAGGCACTCGGGGTGGCAAAGGCGGCATTGGACAGCCAACTACCCCGGTTGAGGTCGGTTGCGTAGGACGGCAGTTGGTGGGTGGCATAAAAGCCGTGTCCTTGTCCCGCTCATATGAACGGACCCGCCTGCGTGACGATGAACCACTGCATCCTGTAGGCAAGATGGATGTCGAGATTGCTCTAGACCAGCATGATTAGCCCAGGTTGAGCGGGGTCCAGTTCGCCCAGCTGGAGCGGGAGTTGGCGAAGGGACCGGTCGCGCACGGCTGGCCGGATCAGCGGTGGACGCTGTCGAGGGTCAAGACGGTGATCGGCCGTCGGTTCCACAAGAGCTACACCTTGCAAGGGGTGCGCAAGCTGTTGATCCGGCACGGGTTCTCCTGCCAGGTGCCGGCCAGACGGCCGTCGAACGCGACGAGGAGCAGGTCACCGGCTGGGTGAAGGAGACCTGGCCACAGGTGGAAGGACCGCGGCGGCGCTCGACGCGTGGATCGTCTTCGAGGACGAGTCCGGTTTCTCGATGACGCCGCCGATTGCCCGCACGTGGGCCAGGCGCGGGCAGACGCCCGTGATCCGAGTCCGGGGCCGCTCCCGCCGCCGCATTTCGATCGCTGCACTGACCTGCTACAAGCCGGGCGAACGCTCCCGGCTGATCTACCGGCCGCGCCGCGACGATGGCCGGCGTGACGGGCGCAAGAGCTTCGCCTGGACCGACTACCGCGACCTGCTCATCACCGCCCACACTCAGCTCGGCGGGCCGATCGTTCTCGTCTGGACAACTTGAACGTCCATCTCGCTTACGGCATGCAGCAGTTCATTGCGCGACAGGACTGGCTGACCGTCTACCAGCTGCCGTCCTACGCACCCGACCTCAACCCCGTCGAGGGCATCTGGTCACTGCTGCGGCGCGGCTGGCTGTCCAACACCGCCTTCACCACCCCTGAGCACCTCATCCAGATCATCCGGCAAGGGATGAGGAAGATCCAGTACCGCCCTCACCTCATCGACGGATGCCTCACCGGAACCGGACTATCCCTCACCCAACGACTTCATGAGTTCAAGCTCAGTAGCCGCTGTTGCTGCCGTCGCCTCATGCAGGTGGCTTACAAGTCAAAGCGGCTCGCACGGTCATTTGAATAGGGAAAACCTTCTTTTGCCTGAGGGTGAAGATGTCGTGCTGCAGGACATGAAGGCCTTTTTGCGCCACACCGATCGGCTGACAACCGCTCCATCCGCGCCGTCTCAAGGGCGACAGGGATCGCGAGTAGTTGCTGCTTGAATCTTCGGTGGCGGGATCGCGCCATCCTCTCAGTCACCTCTTGCCTCCCTCGTTTGGATTGTGGCTAAAGTGGCGGAGCCGTGGGCGATTGGACCAGACCAACCATCCTGCGCCACGGCCGGCCTTACGCACCGGGGGAGCGTCTGCACGGCCATGCCGCTTCCCTGCTGCGTGCGTTCACGGAGGGGGAATCCTTGCACCGGTCCACATCGGCAGCCGCTCTTGCCGCTGCCGTCGCTTGCACCGCGATGATCTATGCGGCGCCGCCTGCATCAGCTGCCACGTCATACGTCCACAACGACTGCACCGCCACTGATACCAGCAACCCGACCCACTGCTTCCGTATCCACTTCAACTCGCGGTCGGAAACCACGTGGCAGTCTCTCAGCGGCTGCCTTGCGACCCGGCATTCCCGGTCGAACGAGGACGGCTACTCGCCCAATGGGGCAACCTTGGTCCGGTTCGTGTTCGACTTCTTCCCCTCGGATGCCTATCACGGCATGCAGCATCCCTGTGACCAGAAGGGAGCGGGGCAGAGTGTCTATCACAACGCGGCCTCAGCGTGGAACCAGGACCCCTACGCCGCGTACACGGTGTACTCCAAGACCAGCTACAACGGCACCACTAAGTACTACCCGAAGGCGGACGGCTACGCCCGCAACCTCGGCTCTGGCCTGAAGAACAGCAACAGCTCGCACAAGAGGAGTTGAGGATCATGCCGAACACACGAATCAAGGCGGCTGCCCTCACCCTCGCCGTCACCGCCACCGTATCCGCCTCTGCGTGCAGCGCCTCGCACGACGACTCGGCAAGAGACAAGAGCACCCACCTGGCGGTGCAGGCGATGGCTCTGCCGGATGCGAAGGCCCGTGCCGCATGGCCGAAAGCTCAGGTCGAGAGGGGCCTGGCAAAGGGAATGCGCCTCCCGCTCCAGGACTACATGATGGCCGCTCCTGACGTCGTGGACGTGGAGAACGCCAGAGACCTGGTCAAGCAGCAGTGCATGCAGGGTCTCGGGTTCAGTTTCACTCCTGAACCCTCGAGCCTGACGGCAGCAAGTCCGTACGACGCGATGAACATGAAGCGCCGCTACGGCATCAGTGACCGCACCGAGGCCGCAAGGCTCGGATTCGCCGCACCGCAGGACGGCGAGGACGACACTCAAGCCGAGGACGCCGAACTGGCCCGACAGGATGAGGAGTCCTCCGTTTCGGGGTGGGACACGGCGATGAACGACTCCTGTATCCCGGAGGCGAACGACAAGGTCGGGGTTTTGTTCGAGACCGACCTCTCCGGAGATCTGGCGTCGCAGTCCTACGAGGCGACCAGCTCCCGTTCCGCTGTGAAGGCGGCGCTCACGTCGTGGTCCTCGTGCATGAAGAAGCACGGCTACCAGGTCAAGAGCCTCGACGACGCTGAGGGCCGGTTCGCCACACCGAAGCTGCGCGACCTGAAGCCGGCCAAGGATGAAGTGACGATGGCCACCATCGACGTGGACTGCAAGCAGACCGCGGACCTCGTCCCGGCCTGGCACCAGACCGAATCCGCCTACCAGAAGACCCAGATCGCCTCCCACCTGAAAGAGTTGCAGGCGGAGAAGGCCCACAACCAGAAACTGGTCCAGAAGGCACATGCTGTCCTCGCCGCCGCAGCCACCCCCTGACGCCCACCCGGAAGCACCGTGACAAAGAGTAGAAGCACAGTTCTCGGCCTGCTGCTGGCCCTCGTCATCGTTGTCGGGGGAACTGCCTGGTATGTGGCAACCCACCTCGATACCGAACCGGCGGCTGTCTCCCGCAAAGCGGAGGTCGAGGTCACCCAGTACGACACCGAGACTCGTCACGGGCAGCTTGAGGCAGTCGTCGAATACGTCGTACGCAACACAGGGCCCGCTCCCGTCACATACGTGATCTCGTTCGACTTCGGCGGACCGGACAAGACCGTCCGGCAGCACGTCCTGCCTGGTGACACCTACACCGGGACTGCCGCTGTGCCGTGGGACAAGCAGAACGCGTTCGCGGGAGTCCAAGTCCGCGACGTCCACAAGGTTCTCGACGGGTCTTAACCGGCCCGTTCCCCGTTGCCCGCCCGCACCCCTTCCTCCGATTTCCTCTGGTCGGAGGAGGGGTGCGGCTTGGGTTTGTCATGGACATTACTTTACTCTTTCGGGAGGGATGAGGGCGTTGAACGTATCCAGACCAGCCCGCCAGGCCCGCGCGGTGGTCGCAGGTCTCGCGGCAGCGGCGACCCTGACCGGCCTTGTGCAGGGTGCGGCGCCGGCTTTCGCGGCCGCGGCGAAACCAAGGCCATTACCCGCTGCAGCGGCGACAGCGACCCCGGCGCCGCCGGTGCGTGTCGCAAATCCGGACAGCACGCTCGGCAAGGGATGGAACACGTCCAAGGACCGGGCCGTCACCGGCGCGGCCGATGCCAGCGGATTCAAGATCCTTACCGCCGATGCGGGGAAGGCGTACACGTGGAAGACCGTCGCTGTCCTCGCTGAGCCGGGTCTGTCCGCGGACTCGTGGATCGGCAACACCTGCGTCATGGACCGCGACCATGCCGCCGCTGTCTACGCGCCTCGCGCGTTCACGAACAAGCCGGACCTGATGCAGGGCGGTGCGTTCGCTGCCGTCGTCAATCTCCGCACAGGCCGGGTGGCGAAGTTGCCGTTCACGGCCACGCTCGCCTACTTCGACCCGTCCTGTAACACCGCCACACACCAGGCGGTATTCACTGCTTTCCGGGACATGAACGACCCGGCGCACATGAAGACCCGGCTGGTGACCGTCGACAGGACCGGTCGGTCGACCTCCGACACCGCACTTGCCGGTGAGGTGACCAGCGCGGTACCGGTCAAGGACGGCACGGTGGCCGCGCGCGGTCGCAGCCTGATCCGTATCGACCACTCCGGCAGGCTGAAAACCCTGGCCGCAACGGACAACGTTCCCTTCGACATACGCCCCACGGCAGCCGGCCGGATCGCCCTGGTCGACCGCACAGGCGACAGCACGGCAAGCGCCAAGATCTGGGACGGCCGCTCCAGGCCATCCCTGATCGCCAGGGGCAGGCTCGGTGACCTTGAACTCCAACAGGGCGACCACGGCAAGGTGTTCCTCACCGGCCACCCGGCCGGCACCCCGAAGACCACGGGCACGGGAGTCACCCGCCTCAACGCCCCGGCCGACGCGGACATCTCCACCCTCGGCCGTCTCGCAATCGGCCAAGTCATCACCCCAGGCATCCGTCGCGGTCTCTCCCGGGTCAAGGACGCGGGCAAGGATTTCGACAAGCACGACGCTGCCTCGCCAGCACAGGAGAACGCGGCGCCAACCCCGGAGACCGTCAACTCGGATCAGCCGACGACAGTCACCTCCACGGCTACTTCCACCGGGAAAAGGATCACTCAGACTGTTGCGGACACCACGGCCGAGAGCGGCAACGGCACATTCTCGCCCGCACTGACCGGCAGGCGAACACCTGCGGCGACCCTGCGCGCCGGCGCTGTCTCGCACGACCCCACGGACCCCGACCGCTGGTGCTCCGTACCCCGCAACGACGTCAAGAGCCTCGCCTTGCAGCCGACCCCGAACCAGGTCGAATGGGCCGTCGACATGGCCGTGCGGGGTGAGCTGCATGCGCAGTGGCTCACCCAGGGCGGATGGCGGAACGCGAGCGGGTTGAGCACCGTCGACCCGCAGGGGCTGTTTTCCCGCCCGTCGCTCACCGGAGGCGGCCGCATACCCGCCAACGTGCTCCTGGGCGTGATGGCACAGGAGTCGAATCTGTGGCAGGCCGAGCCCGGATCGATCCCTGGCCAGATGGGCAACCCGCTTGCTGCCTACGACGGCTTCTACGGACACAAGACGGTCGAAGGAGACCCTGCCTCGCACTGGACGATCCACTGGGATCTCTCGGACTGCGGCTACGGCGTGGGGCAGGTCACCGACGGTATGCGGCTGGCCGGGCACGAGAAGCCGAACGAGAAGGCATTGCCCGCGGCCACACAACGCGCGGTCGCCCTCGACTACACCGTGAACATCGCCGCCTCCATGTACATCCTCGCCGACAAGTGGAACGAGATCCACGAGCCGGGACAGACGCTCACCCTCAACAACGACGACGCCGCCAAGCCGGAAAACTGGTTCGCGGCCCTGTGGAACTACAACTCGGGCATGAACAGCCGCTCCGACGCCGGAACGAACGGCAACTGGGGCCTGGGCTGGTACAACAACCCCGCCAACCCCTCCTACAAACCGGACCGCAAGCCGTTCTTGGACAGCAAGCTCGATCCGGACGGCTGGGCGAAAGACCCCGCACACCCGCAGGACTGGCCATATGAGGAGAAGGTCCTGGGATGGGCTGCATGGTCCATCGACACCGGCTACTCCTATGCAACCTCCGGACGTCAAGACTGGCCCGGCGAGTCCGGCTACGCCACGGCAGGCTTCCAACCTGCCTGGTGGACCAGTGACCAGGCCCGCAGTGAACTCAAGCCACCCCTCGACACCTTCTGCAATTCCCACAACAACTGCGACGCGGCGAATCCGCCTCAGTGCCCCGACGCTGCCTGCTATGCCCGCTACTGGTGGCACGAGACCAACGCGACCTGGAAAAACTGCGCCGCCCCCGCCAATGCCTGCGGCAACGAGAGCATCAAATACGCCACCCTGCGCGCCGAACCCGGGCGCGGCACACGCCTCCAGACCGGAAGCCCCGTGTGCACCACCACCGGAGCCACCGGAATACCGTCGACTTCGCTGATCGTCAACTCCATGCCGGACAGCACCAACACCTACAGCGACTGCGGAACGACCGGCACCGACGCGGGCAGCTTCCAGTTCACGTTCTACGCCGACCCCAACGCGACCGGACCCGGCCTCGGCCAGTACGACGCGAAGGCCGACCTGCACCAGGTCGGCGGCGGCTACAACGGTCACTTCTGGTTCGCCCACACCCGCGACGCCGCCCATCTCGGCGGAGACAGCGGCCGGATGACCGTCAAAGGCACCTGGACACTGGAGCAGAGCGTGTCATGGGCGCGCGTCTTTGTGCACCTGCCGGACACCGGAGCCCAGACACGGCAGGCCGCCTACGTGATCGGCGGCTCCGACAGCACCTCACCACAAAGAATCGTGGAGCAACGCGCGAACCGCTGGGTCAGTCTCGGTGCCTTCCACTTCACCGGCACCCCCAGCGTCACCCTCGCCAACGCCACCGATGACGGCACGGCCGACGAGGACGTCGCCTGGGATGCCGTCGCCTTCCAGCCCCTCTCGGGTAAGCCGAACCACGTGGTTGTCGCCATGGGTGACTCCTACTCATCCGGTGAGGGGGCATCAGAAGGGAACCGGGACTATTACCCGGAGACCAACTACCGCAACAAGGACGTCCGGGACGCCTGCCACCGCTCTCGTCAGGCATGGTCGAGGCAGGCGACGATTCCCGGAGAGACCTCGCCCACGGCGGATCTGAACGACTCGTGGAGCTCTCGGATGGACTACCACCTCATCGCCTGTTCCGGCGCCCGCACCTACAACGTGCTGGGTGTACCGCAGGACAACGGCGGCGAGGTGCCACAGATCAACCAGGGCTACCTGGACGCGAACACAACCTTGGTCACCATCTCCATCGGCGGCAACGACGCCCGCTTCAGCGGGATAGTTCAGAAATGCCTTATTTCCTTCGGAGTGGGCGACTGCGGCGACAAGACATTCGACAGCGGCGACCCGGACAGCAAAGTCGGCGGGCGGGACCAGAAGTTCGTCGGGCAGACCCTGAAGACAGCTGTCCCCGGCATCATCAACGAGATTGTGCGCCCGGACATCGTCAGAACGCTGACGGCAATCCACAGCAAGGCGCCGTCGGCGAAGATCGTCCTCATGGGCTACCCGCCACTCCTCTCCGACAACGGGTCCTGCTTGAGGGTCGGGATCGGCACCGCCCAACTCGGACTGTCGGCGGACTCCGCGAACTGGCTCAACGAAACAGCCGGCACCCTGGCCACGGCGATGCAGGGAGCCGTCGATGACGTGAAGAAGCAGGGCGTCCTCGCATGGTTCTCGAACCCGACGAACGATTTCGCCGGCAAGGCCGTATGCGGAAACCCCGAACAAGTCAACGGCATCGTCAAGACCCTCACCACCTCCGACGACCCAATCAAGGACTGGACAATCCTGAACACGTACGGACTGTCCGCCCAGTCCTTCCACCCGAAGATCGGTGGAGCACGCCTGTACGCCAACTCCCTTGAACGAACCATGACAGGCATGGGCTTGTAGTCCGGACAGCCATTCGTTCCGGGGCCGCCGCAAGTATCGCGGCCCCGGAACGGACGTTTGTAGGTACGGATACTCATGCACAACTCGTCTGCTCTGCCGGACAGTTGCATGAGCGAGCCACGCGGGGCACGAACACAGGCAAGGGGAGAGCATGGCAAGAGTTCGCAGGTCTGTGTGGGGCGTGGCCGCCACCGTCATCGTCTTAGCCCTCTCTGCCTGCTCGTCCGAGGGCCACGCCGTGAGCCCGAAGGAAGTCCGCAAACTCGCGGGAAGCGCTGAAGCGGTACAGGCTCGGCAGAAGGCGGAGGAACACCTGCGCGATGTGGTTCGCGCGTATGACGACCGCACCCGCCTGACCCTCGCCCTAGTTGTCGTGCGGGATACCTGTCTGGCAGGAAGAGGGAAACAGTGGTTCGACTCGAACGGCGACGACCAGTACAAGGTCAGCTGTTCGATGTCGGTCACCGCGTACTACGGTGCTGACCGGAAACGCTTTGTCTCCGTCCTCGACGGTATCCTCACCGCCGGTGACCGTACCGGATCCGCCATCCCGTTCTCTCACAACGCCTACGGGCAGTTCGTCGACTACTACCGAGGTCACGGCGATCACCCGGAAGTACCTGAGCTGTCCCTTCCCGAACACACCCTGTCCTGGGACCCCATACGTGACAACCGGCCCTACCTGATGGTCAAAGAACCCGGCAAGTGCCCCGCCGACGACCTACCGGTGATCCGATGCGTACGGGAGCCGGACACGAAGACGGTGGCCGCCATCCGCAGGCAGTACGGGATGGTGTTCAAACTGGATCTCGCATCCCCGGAATACTTCAAAGTATCCAAGTAGGTTCGTCTCCCGTTGCCGCTTCCCCGGCGTGTACCAAACTCTGCAGATCCGCCCATCAGTCGCCCAAATGCGGCTGATCTCGTCAATTTGCGCGTCGATGGAAGACCAATTTCGCCCGTCGGTGCTCTGCAGCAGATACGGCTGCCCGATGGCTTCGGCGCGCTGATGCCTTACGCGGCCCCAGCGACTCCGCGGAACCCTCATCCGCCCGTGGTGACCTCCTCAGCGTGCTCGTGGCGTGCGACGCAGTAGAGCAACACCGTCGTCATCAGCGCCATCGCCCTGTATGAGGAAGCTCAGGACGGGGGAGTTGCCAGACTGCTTCGTCGGTTTCCCGGTTGTGGTGCCAGGTCTTCAGGGTGCCGGTGGCCACGAGCCGGTCGAGGAGTTCTCTGGTCTGTTGTGGGGAGTGTCCGCACAGGCGGGCGAGGGTGTTCAGGTCGGTGCTGTGTTCGGAGCCGGCGGAGGTGTGCGCGGCCAGGGTCAGGGCGGTCAGTCGCAGTGCGGGCGGTGCCGTCGGCAAGACCAGCGAGGCGGGGTGCAGCGCCCAGTGGGCGGCGCGGCGGCGGGCGCGGCGTCCGGGCGCCTGGTCCAGGACCGCGGCGTCGAGTAGTCGCAGCTGCACGGGGGCCGACCGTGTGCCCGGCGGCTCCAGCCAGCCAGCGTGGGCCAGTTCCTGCCACAGGTCGCGGTGCCCGTGCAGGCGCATGCCGCGCAACAGCCCCGCCGGCAGCCGGACATGTCCGCGGGTGTCGGCGCGCAGGGCGCACTGCAGAGCCAGCAACCGGGCGGCGGGGGAGGTGAATTGGGGCAGCGCGGCGCCGAGGTAGGTGAGCATCTCCCGCACACGGACCCGCTCGTCGGACTCCGGGCGGAGCCCGACGCGGGCAGGGAGCGGCGGGCCGGCGGAGGGCTGCGGCCGGGCGGAGCCGAGCAGTGTGTCCGGTACCACCGCGGTATATCTGGTCGCGCCCGCGCAGGCCGTGCAGGCGTCGGCCAGTCGCCAGGTGCGGCCGGCGCGGTCGCGGGTGAGGGCAAGACGCACCGGTCCGGCACATCCGCGGTGGCGGGGATGCCACGCGCATCCCTGCGCCCGGCACTGGCAGCTGCGCAGATAGGCCGGCAGCGCGTCGGCGCGGGCGTGGCAGGCCAGATGCTCCAGCGCGGCGGATCGCGCGGAGGAGGCTTTGAGGGGAGAGGTGCGGGCGGTGCAGGAGGGGCAGACAAGGGTGGGGCCGCCTGTTTGCGGGCGCAGCTCCACGGTCCAGATGCGCTGCACTGCGGCATGCGCACGGGCAAGCCTCATCGGCTGGTCGTCCTCCCGTCTGTCCGGGCCGCGGTGGTCGGTGCCCGGCTGTGGGAGGCCGGAACGACCGCACGGTAGTGCAGATCTCTGCACTGCGAATGTCACTCCCACCTCGACAGATAGTGCAGAGGTCTGCACTGACAGGGCAGGGTCCTGCACCGTCGGATGGTGGGGTGACGATCTTGCCGCCCGATCCCGACCTCACCGCGCTGCGTGTCACGCTGGCGCGCCTGCGGGGCGAGCGCGGCTGGACCTTCGACGAGCTTGCAGGCCGTAGTGGCCTGGCCCGGCGCACTCTCATCGACCTCGAACACGGCCGTACGACCGGCAGTGTCACCACCTGGCACGCCCTCGCCCATGCCTTCGACGTACCCATCGAGCGCTTGCTGGGCCCCCTCTGCGAGGACCACACCCCGCCCGGCACGCAAGCCCCCTGACCTGCTGGCGCACCCTGCGCGGATCCCGCCACAGATCACCCGAACGGTGAGCAGGCGTAGAACACAAGACCGTTCGCGCGCACGCCCGTTCGCTTCGGCTGGGCCGACCGGAGGACATGTCGGCGGCCCCGGCACCTCTCGCCGCGTGTCGCCTGGCACGGTCCTCGCCATGTGCCCCACTCCCACCCCCGCCGGCCGTCACTGGGACGGCAGTCACCGCACCACCCGCCGCCTCCGGCCCCTGCGGGTGGCCGGCCCCAGTCCCAGCCGCCTGCTGCGCGCCGGCCAAAGCCGCTGCTGCCGCCAGTGCGGCAACCGGATCGACCTCTACCAGCGCAGCGATCAGCGGCCCATCGCCCTGCACCCCGTCGAACTGGCCGCCGCCGACGTCCCCGAATCCTGCCGCTGGCACCTGAGCGGCGGCATCGCCCACCCGCACAGCGACGGCAGCGCCTGGTGCCGCATCCCGCACACCCTGCTCTGCCCCCACCGCACCCCCACCTGCTCCGCCCCACCGGCCTTCGAAGCGATCCGACGCCAACTCGCCGTCCGCACCCGCCGCATGATCGACACCGGCACCTTCATCCCCGCCCCGGCCACCAGCACACAACCCACCACAGGCACCGGTGAGCCCGACCGGCCCGTCGTGCAGATGCTGCTCTGCCGCTACCTCGCCGAACACCCACTCAAAGACCTGCGCTGCGTGGCCCAGACCCGCCAACGAAACCGCTGCACCCACCCCGTCCCCGCACCCACCGGCCCGACCGGGACCTGGAAACTGCTGCCGGCCACAGCGCAGCGCGGCCAACTCGCCCTGCCCGACGGTCTGATGGCTGTCTACGACCTCGGCAGGCTCCCCTACAGCGAACAACTGCGCTGGCGCGCCCAACGCTGCCCCGCACACGCCGCCGCCCCCACCGCCGCCGACCTCGCCCTGGCCGGATGGCAGCCCTTCGACCCCCTCCTGCACGCGACGCACATCCGCACCCGACTACCCCACCCCCAACCCTGCCGGCAGGGGAGAGGATGACGATGCCGCACCACGCCCTGGAAATCGTGCTGACCTGCCCCCTCTCCCCGGCGGCCCTGCACCGCGCCGCCCGCGCACTGCCGCTCGCCGCCAACCACGACGCCACCCGCCTCATGGCCCTCGTCCACGCCAAGACCCCTCACCAGGCCGTCCGTCGACTACGCCACCGACTCGGCGCACGGCTGCCCATCGACGTGATCACCACGCACTACCCGGACGCCTACCACCAGGTGCTCCTCAACGTCGCCTTCCCGCCCGCCGCCCGCGCCGTCCTGACGGCCGAAGCCCGCCGCGCGCACCAGAGTCCTGAGCGTTTCGTGGAACTGGCCCTGCACCAGGCCCTTGCCCGGCATGCCGAGCAGGAGTCCGACCGCCTGGACCGGGCGGTGCACGAGCTCCTGGCCCGCACCGCCCCCGCTCACTTGCTCGTTGCTGTCGGGCACGCACTCACCCGGCTGTCTGAGAGGCGCACGCCATGAAGCCCACCGACGAACAGCAAGCCGCTGCTGACGCCTTCCACGCCGGCGACCACCTCGCCCTGCAGGCCGGCGCCGGCACCGGGAAGACCACCACCCTTGCCCTGCTCGCCCACACCACCCGGCGCCGGGGCCGCTACCTCGCCTACAACCGGGCCATCGCCCAGGACGCCCGCACCCGCTTCCCCGCCACCGTCCAGTGCAAGACCGCGCACGCTCTGGCCTACGCGGCCGTCGGCCACCGCTACACCCGCCGCCTCAACGCCCCACGACGTCCAGCCTGGCAGACCGGACAGGCCCTCGGCATCACCAAAGCCATCCGCATCGGCGACTGCGAGGTGACCCAAAAGGCCCTCTCCAACGCCACCCTGCGCACCGTCACGCGCTTCTGCCACACCGCGGACGAAGCCATCACCCGCCACCACGTGCCCCCGCTGCGAGGCCTGGAACACGCCGACCCACACGCCCAACTCGCCGCCCACATCGTCCCGTTCGCTCGCAAAGCCTGGGCCGACCTCCAGCACCCCGACGACGGCGCCGTCCGCTTCGACCACGACCACTACCTCAAGATCTGGGCCCTCACCCGGCCGCACATCCCGACCGACTTCCTCCTCCTGGACGAGGCCCAGGACACCAACCCCGCAGTTGAACAGATCTTCCTTGCCCAGCGTGACCATGCCCAGCTCGTCATGGTCGGCGACTCCGCCCAGGCCATCTACCACTGGCGCGGCGCCAAAGACATCATGACCGGCTTCGACGGCAGCCAGCTCGCCCTCTCCCAGTCCTTCCGCTTCGGCCCCCTCCTCGCGGAGGAAGCCAACCGCTGGCTGCGCCTGGCCGACGCGCCCCTGCGTCTGAGCGGCACCGAGACCGTGCCCACCGAACTTGGCCCTCTCACCCGGCCCGACGCGGTGCTGTGCCGCACCAATGTCGGAGCCATGGCCCACGTCATGGGCCTGATGGCCACCGGATCCCGGGTCGCCCTGGCCGGGGGAGGAGACAGTCTGCGCGCCCTGGCCCAGGCAGCCCGCGACCTGAAGGACGGCCGCCGCACCACCCACCCCGAACTCCTGCTGTTCCCCTCCTGGGGCGACTTGCAGGACTACGCCGCCCACGACCCCGCCGGCCGTGACCTGCAGCCCCTGGTCGACCTCGTCGACACGCACGGCACCGACGCCATTCTCACCGCCGTCGCTCACCTCGTGCCCGAACAGCACGCCCAAGTGACCGTCTCGACCGCCCACAAGGCCAAAGGCCGCGAATGGCCTCGCGTGAAGATCGCCGACGATTTCACCCCGCCC
The DNA here is from genome assembly GCF_053599215.1 of Streptomyces sp. NPDC001002. Lineage (NCBI taxonomy): Bacteria > Bacillati > Actinomycetota > Actinomycetes > Kitasatosporales > Streptomycetaceae > Streptomyces > Streptomyces sp. NPDC001002. The sequence continues at coordinate 28,630 of NZ_JBSFLV010000092.1, forward strand.
AAGGACACCGACCAGCAAGACGCCGAAGGCCGGCCTGTACCCGGACCCATCGACGACGCAGACGCCCGCCTCGCCTACGTAGCAGTCACCCGCACCCGCGCCCGCCTCGATCTCGGAGGGCTGTCCTGGATCCACGATCACCCACACGGAACACCCTGGACGCCTTCGGCCAACGCGGTGTGACTTACCGCCCCGGCGGGTGAAGCAGCGGACGGACCCCGGGCGAGCCGCAGCCGGACCCACTACGAAGATCACGGACAGTTGGTGATCTTCGAAGGGATCCGTCTTGCCGCACACGCCTGCCCTCGCCACGGCGGCCACCGTGCTCAGCGCCTTGGCCGCACTGCTCACCCCCGCCTCCGCCGCCGAGGCCGCACCCGGCGAGACGGTAACCCTGCCCGTCCGGGACGCCCTGCAGACACTGCCGGTTGAGGAAGAGGACCGCACAGGGTACGAGCGCAGCAAATTCCGGCACTGGACCGACGCAGACCGAGACGGCTGCAACACCCGCGCCGAGGTCCTCCTCCAGGAAGCGGTCACCACCCCGACCGTCGGCTCCAGCTGCGCACTCACCGGGGGCAGTTGGTACTCGCCCTACGACGACCAGTACCTCGACAGCGCCCGCAAACTCGACGTCGACCACCTCGTACCGCTCGCCGAGGCGTGGGACAGCGGGGCATCGGCATGGACGGCGAAGGAACGGGAAGCGTACGCCAACGACCTCGACGACCCACGCGCGTTGATCGCGGTCTCCGCAGCCTCCAACCGTTCCAAGGCTGACAAGGACCCCAGCGCCTGGCTGCCGCCCTCCTCCGGCTACGCCTGCCGGTACGTGACCGACTGGGTGGCCGACAAGACCCGCTACCGACTGACCGTCGACCCCGCGGAAAGCGCTGCGCTCACCGAGACGCTGGACCGCTGTCCCAACGAGCCGATCACGGTCACGCTCGCCCGGTAACAGCCACGAGCCGGCCGGGTGAGAGTGTCAAAAGACCCCGGCTGGACGGGGGAGACCAGCCGGGGCCGTGAGGTGGTGGCGGGCGGAGGGCGGTCGCCTCTCGGCGGAAGGCTCCATGGGGCTTCAGCCGGACGATCGTCCCCATGGGCTGTAGATGAGGCCCGGGGACACTGTCCCCTCCGCAGCCACGTACAAGTGAACGGCGAACGGCACGTGCTTGTTCCCTGCCGGCATCACACGGCCCGCGAACAGGGGAACACTTCCTTCACGATCAGCGGTGGCGTGCCGCTGAGCGTGTGCGAAGGCGGAACTCCCCGCGGTGTGAGGCGAGTTCCCCACGCCGGCCGGGCTGCCGGCGCCCGCGGCCGCACGCGTTCTTCGTCAAGCGGCGGCGTTGAAGACGCCACGGCCCTGGATGCAGCCGAAGACGGAGTCGAAGGACCGGCCGGTACCGGCACCGACCAGGTAGTAGGCCGATCCTGAGCCCGCCGAGGACCGAGGACCGTTGCGGCCATCGGTGAGGACGTCGTGCGGCGTGAGCACGTCGAGGTTGTCGAAGACGTAGTAGACCGGCAGAAAGGTCCAGGCGGAGAGCTGCAAGTGCGCCCGTACCGCCGCTCGTTCGACCGCATGCCGGTTCGTCGTCGTACTGGTCATGCGGCTCTTGCAGTCGATCAGGGCAAGAGCGTCATCCCGCGCCGCGATGAGGTCGGGCATCCAACGGATCGAACTGTCACTCGTGCGCAGGACCTGACGGACACTGCGTGTCAGAGTGCCCTGTCCCCAGGCGCTGACCGCCCATCCGCACCGCGCGAGACGGTCACCGACGTATTGCTCGTGTGCGTCGCCTGTCGCTTTCCGCTGCTGAAAGCTCGCCATGTCAGTGAGTGTGGCGCACCGGCTGGGAGATGAAACTCGGGCCGGATTCAACTCGGCCAGGTAGGAAGAGACTTGACGCGTCTCAGTGTGTCCAGGTGTGTCCGCCCGTGTCCGGGGGAGTCCCACTGTGCTCGGCAGCAAATGACCGAAACTGGCCCATCAATCCGGTCCGCGCCCGGTCTAGCGGCAGCGACCGCGCCTGTTGCGCGGAGCCCACGGGGGTGTCCCTGCTCCGAGCGCTTCGTTGCTTGGTGCGTGACCTACTACGAGCTGTCCCGTCCCGTCTCCGCCCGACTGCCCGACCCTCCGCAGCGGCAGCTGATCCCCGGTGAGGAGGCGGTGCTGGAAATGGTGGCGGCTGCCGGCCGCAGGGCTGCGGACTGGCTGCGCTCTGTGCCGGGCCCGGAGCGGAACTGGGTGGCCGGGGACCTGGCCGACGCGGTCCAGGAGGCGACCGCCGGTCTGGATCCGGGGGACCGGGATGAGATGGACCGGTGGGGCACCGGCGGCGTTCCTGAACCACTTAGGGAACGGCTGGACGTCGCAGCCGGCCTCTCGCACGCCGATTGGCTCTCTCCTCAGGACGCGGTGTTCATCCTGGCGGTGACCGGCTGCGTGCTCGGCATGCCGCAGGTCCTCGCCACCGATCCGGTCGGCGCTCTGGGGAAGGAACTCCCGGCGCTGTGCGCGGTGCTCGACTGGGCTGTGGAGGCGGCTGCGGGCCGACCCTAGACCTGCGGTATCAATTGCCTGGTCTGCGAGTTCACGATCATGAGCTTCTCGCCCCCTTAACTCCTGCCCGGCCTCAAGGACGGGTCCGTTGTACGAGCAAGGGGGATCCCTGATGGACCCGACCACGGCCGTCGTCGTCTCGACTGTCACCGCCAAAGCCTGCGCACTATTGGCACTCTGGATCCGCCTGCGGTGGCGGGCACGCCGTGAACAGCAGCGCCAGCGATACCTTCTCCAGGTCACCGAGACAGTGGTCCCGGACGGCCAGGTGGAGCTCGATGACCGGGACGGTGACGGCCACCGCCTGTATGTGAGGATCACCCGTACTCCGGTCACGGGGGAGGACCAGGCAGCGTGAGCACCCATGACCCGGCGGACAGCACGGACCGCCCTGCGGTTGCGCCCGCACCCCCCGGCCCGCCCGGCCAGCGCCACCGGGCCCGGCAGCAGACGGACGACGAGTTCTCCGCCTTCTACCGCGGGAACATCCGCCCTCTGACCGGATTCCTGATCAACCATGGCGCCGCCGTGCACGTGGCCGCAGACATCGCTCAGGAGATCATGACCGGTGCCTACCGGAACTGGGACCGCATCACTCATCCGAAGGCCTGGGTCCACACCGCCGCCTCGCGCGCGCTCGTGCGCAAAGTCGCCTCCGTGGAAGAACCCGTCGGCGACGTGGCCGAACCCACTTCCCTGCTCCCTCGTCCCGACGCCATCGCGGAATGGGAGGCCCGGCATGACGCCCTGCCCCTGTTACGCAGCCTGCCGATGAAACAGCGCCAGGTCATGGCCTGGACACTGGCAGGCTTCACCCCTGCCGACATCGCCGATCTCCTCGGTCTGCAGGCTGAGAACGTGCGCGCCAACCTGAAGAAGGCCCGCCGCGCTGCGGCCGCCTACCTCAAGGCACGGGAGGGGGAACAGTGACCCGCCACTTCGGATCCAACCGCCACGATCAAGCCGCGCATCACTGGCTGACCCGGCATCAGCACGCCTTGACCCGCGCCCTCGATGACCTCCTCGATCCCGAAGCCGGCCTGCGCGAAATCCTCCTCCACTCCCGCCACGACGCTGCCACCGACAGTCTCGAGACCGTCCTCGACACCGAGGCAGGTCTGGCAGCCGTCCTCCCCGCCGCCCCGACCCCACCGATTGACACGCACCGCACGACGCCCCATCACACCGACACAACCGAACTGCTGCGCGTGCTCAGCCCCGCAGACCGCATGACTCTGCGCAACAACCCTGACGTCAAGACGGCCAGCCAAGCTCTCGCCCGTGACCTCGCCAACGCTCACAACGCCGACCTCGGCCGCATGCTCGGCCTTGCCAGCGACCTCACCGACGCCGTCGACCTAGATCTCGCTCGTGCCCTTGACCTCGCCCGCGCTCTCGGCCTCGCCCTCGACGGCGACCTTGACCTCGCCCGGGCCCGCGCCCACGCTCGCGCCCTCGGCCGCGACCTCACCCGCGAGCCCGCCCGCGGCCCAGGCTTCATCCTCGTCCGAGCTCGCGCCCTCGACCTCTCCCGCGACCTCGCCAATGCCCGCGATTACACCCGCGCCCGCGCCGGCGCACGTGCCGTCAACCTTGCCCGCGCCCTCGACCTCGGCCGCGCCCTCGACCTCGGCCGTGCCCGCGTCCTCGACCTCGCTCGCGTCCTCGACCGTGCCCGCGAGTTCACCAATGCCCGTGCCCTTGAGCGTGCCCGCGACCTCACCATCCCCTACGACCCCGACCGTGTCCGCGCTGTCGACCTCGCCCTCGGCCGTGCCCGCGACCTCATTGTCGAAGTTCGTACCGCCGAGGTTGGCCGGGCTATCGGCCTGGCCCTGAGCCGGGAGCTCCTCGCGCTCGACAAGGATGCGCTGTACGCGTTCCTGGACGATTTCACCGCCGCCGACCTGAGTACCACCGACCTGACCAGCATGGACCTCAGCGGTGTCCACTGGTCCGAGCACGCCACGCGGTGGCCGCCGGCCATCAACGTCGAAGACCTCAAGAGCCGCTCGGCCGAAAGCCCGCCCGGCAGCGGCACCTGGATTGTCCGGCCTGGCACCTCGACGATCTGCGACCTCGCCGAACGGTGAGACGCGAGGGAGGCCGGCGGCACCCGGAGTGGCGAGTCGGACGGACCGGGCGGTGAGCACGGAGTCCGTGCCCGGAGTCAGGCGCGGTTGCTGAGGTGGCGGGCGTGGGGTCCCAGTTTGCGAGGACCGGGGCCGCGCACCACTGGCACAGCGGGCTCCCGCCGGAGCCGTACTTGTGGGTCGTGCGTCCGCAACTGGCGCACGAGCCGACCTTGCTGCCGGGGCAGACCAGCGCGGACGGATCGGGCTCCGAGACCGGGGGTGGTGGAGGAACGGTCATGGCAGGTCCTGTTCCGGGCAAAGGGTGTAAGGCGCCCGGATGACACGACAGGCAGCCGCCGGGCGAGGGTGTTCGAACCACGCTGCCGCCGCGCGTTCGCGCGACGGGCCGGCTAAGTCGACGATGCCCAGTGCGCTGTCCGGTCGGCAGATCGGACAGGCGGGCACCCCGTCGGTGGTGAGGAGGCGGCGGGCGTCGTCCTGGCTGACCGGCTTCGTCCGGCGGCCTGCCATGCCGCAGTCGCCGACGTGCACGGCCTGCGGCATGCCGTTGGCAGGGCTGAGCTGGAGGATCCAGTCCGGTGCCGGCGGACGGAGCGCGCGCCCGCGATCCTCCTCGGCCTGCCGCCGCCGCAGGTAGGCGGCCTTGCAGTCGATTCGGTCCACCCACATGGCGTGCCAGATCCGCAGCGTGGTGAGCCGCTCCAGGTCGTCCGGGAGATCCCGTGAGTGATCGAACATATTTTTGATTCTATGCTCGCGATCACGTCCTTCGCACTCGCGTGTTCGATTATTTGTTCGATATCCTCCCGGAGGAGGTGAGCGACGGATGAGTCCGGAGTGGACGGGGCGTCGGCCGGGTGTGGTGATGCATGTGCGTTGCCCGGACCGAGTGCCGGAAGAGCTCTACTGGCAGGTCCTGGAGCAGATGGGGGAGTTGTCGCCGGTGGTGCAGGCCCTGCCGCCCACCGCGGCGCTGGTCGACTTGCGGGGCGCGCTGCGCTACCACGGCGCGACCGCCTCTCACCTGGGAGACGTGCTCCGGCTGCGGACGGTCTCGAGGTTCGGCATCGACGTGCGTGTCGGCATCGGCCCGACCGTCACCGTCGCCACGACCGCCTCCGCGCAGGTTCCGCGCCCGGGCGGCGTCCTGGCCGTCGAGCCGGCTGACGTCCCTGACTGGCTCGCTTTGCTCCCAGTAAAGGAGTTGCACGGCATCGGTCCCCGCCACGCTGCCACCCTCCAGCGCTACGGTGTCGACCGCGTCGGCATGCTCGCCGCACTCCCGCCGGCGACAGTCCAACGACTGCTCGGGGGGAAGGTCGGTCGTACAGCGGTCGACCGGGCCCGCGGCATCGACCCCCGCACCGTCACCCCACGCCGTCAGCCGGCGTCCGCGACCGTCCGCCACCGCTTCCCGCACGACGTCCTGGACGGAGCTCCCGCTCGGTCGGCATTGCTCGGTCTGGTTGTGCGGCTCGGTGCCGAGCTGCGCTGCCGGGAACAGGCCGCCCGCGCCCTGACCTTGACGCTCACGTTCGCTGGCGGCACGAAGTGGGAGAAGACACGCCGCCTGGTGGAGCCGTCCGGGCACGAGGACGATCTGCGCCTGCTCGCCTACCAGGTGATGGACGCCGCGGGCCTCCAGCGTGGCCGGCTGACCGGGATCATGCTGTGCGGCGAGGACCTGGTCGACGCCGGCCAGGTCACCGAACAGCTCAGCTTTGACGCCGCCCGGCAGGCGCGCCTGGTGGCGGAGTCGACCGCCGACCGGATCCGGGCGAAGTTCGGGCCTGGCGCGATCGGCCCGGCCGCCACCTACCTGTCCGCCTCCTGACCGTACGCAGGCGATTCGCACACCGGCTGGTCAGGCCCGTTTCAAGCAAGCCTGGGGGACCTGGCCTCCGGGCGCGATCCGCTACACATTGCCTTCGCCCCTAATGCCGACGACGGATTTGGAAGTCGCCCGGACCGTGCTGAGGGCACGATGAGGGCATGCATGACCACCATGACCGGCGTGAGCTTCCCGGGAGGCAGTTGCCCGACCGGCTGAGGGCCGTCGGACCGGGCTGGCACCCGCTGTTGCTGCAGCTGCACGGCCAACTGCTCACCCACGTCTCCGATTACTGGGTGGAGGACGTGAAAGAGAAGCTCGGCACAGCCCGCATCCACCTCGCCCCCGCCGAGGCCGCACGTCACCCCCAGGTACGGGATCTTGTCGCCTCGACCGAGCAGCAGTCCGCCGTCACCTGCGAGTTCTGCGGAAGCCCTGGATCCCGCAGAACCCGTGGGGACCGGGCAGGAGGCTGGATGAAGACAGTGTGCGACAGCTGCCACCCGGCCTGGTCCGGCCATACCCTCATCATCCTCAACGGGGCCCTGCACCGCCGCCCGCCCCGACGTGGCTAGGGTCTGTCTCTTTGAAAAGGCTATGCGCCGTCCATGGCGGTAGACGGGGGTGCTCGGCGTATGACTGGGCAAGGGATCGAAGTGCGTATGCCAGGCCAGCCGAGCGGGAGTCCGAGGGGTCCATGGCCTTGTAGCTGAGGAAGGACCGTCGCTTGTGTGAACGGAGTCTGATGCGGAGCCATGCCGCTGCGGCAGCGTGGCTGATGCTTCCGTCGAAACAACGCGGGAAGCGCCACGCTGGTGAGGGGAGACCAGGGATGTTTGCCTAACAGGCGTATAAAAGCGTCCACTTGGCGAGCGCCATGCGCACGTGCGCCCCTGATGCCTCGCTCTGCAGGGCCGTATGACAGGGAACAGCGTTGCCGGGTGGGTAGGGGACTTTCGACGCCAAGAAGGTCCCCGGCGCAGGCACTCCGGCTTCCCAACCGGCCTGCTCCGAGGACCTGTTCCCAGGCGAACCTGGAAGGAGAAGTACATGGCTGTACCCCTCTGTCAGACTTACCCCAGCGGGTGTCCGGTACACGGCGCAACCCGGTGGCACACAGTCGTGATGATCGTGGTGATCGCTGTCATCGTGTTGGCGTGCGCCGGGCTGAGCCCCGACTGGATTGCTGCTGCTGCCGCGCTCCTTGCTGCGGCGGGCTCGGGCAGGTAGGTCATTGGCGCCCCCGCCTGATGCCGGGCGGGGGCGTCCGTATGTGCTGCTAAGACTCGAGGACAGTTGAACTCTCTGCTCGGTACTGTCTGTCTCCCAAACCAGTGAGTAACTGCCGGCCGTGCCGTGGGCGTGCTTATCCCAGCGCTGATTTCACCGCGTCGGCGAGTCGCCCGGCCACCGACCGTGCCTGCTCGATGTCGGCGGCTTCCACCATCACGCGCACCAGCGGCTCCGTGCTCGACGGGCGCAGCAACACCCGCCCGGTGGAACCGAGTTCACGCTTCGCATCTGCCACGGCGGCCGCGAGGTCACCTGCCGTCTCCGCCCGGGACTTGTCCACACCTGGCACGTTGATGAGCACCTGCGGCTGGCGGGTCATCACGGACGCGAGTTCCTTGAGCGTACGGCCGGTCTCCGCGACCCGCGCCGCGAGCATGAGCCCGGTCAGCGTGCCGTCACCTGTCGTTGTGTGGTCGAGGATGATGACGTGTCCGGACTGCTCACCGCCGAGCGCGTACCCGTGTTCCTTCATCTCCTCCAGCACGTAGCGGTCGCCGACGGCGGTCTGGATGATCGTCAGACCCTCACGCTCCATGGCCAGCTTGAAGCCCAGGTTCGACATGACGGTCGCGACGACGGTGTCGGCCCGCAGCGCACCCCGCTCCCGCAACGCAAGCGCGAGTACGGCCATGATCTGGTCGCCGTCGACGTCGTCACCGGTGTGGTCCACGGCCAGACACCGGTCCGCGTCACCGTCGTGCGCGATGCCGAAGTCCGCGCCGTGCTCGACGACGGCCGCCTTGAGCAGCCCCAGGTGTGTCGACCCGCAGCCGTCGTTGATGTTGAGCCCGTCGGGATCCGCGCCGATGGTGATGACCTCGGCGCCGGCCCGCGAGAACGCCTCGGGCGAGACCCGCGAGGCAGCGCCATGCGCCTCGTCGAGGACGATCTTCAGCCCGTCGAGCCGGTTGGGGAGTACCGCAAGCCCCGCCGCCGCGCAGCGAGCAGCCTGAGCGGCAATTCCGGCCCACTCGCAGGGAACGGC
>NZ_JBSFLV010000093.1:0-36985 GCF_053599215.1 Streptomyces sp. NPDC001002
CGTCCAGTCGCCGGCGGGGAGGTCGACGTGGACCGGGCCGGACGCGGGGCCGCCGCCGACCATGTTGGTCGGCGCCCCCGCACAGGCGTAACTACCGCCGTTTTACTGGTGCTTGGCCGTCCTGAGCGAGCCCAGGTGCGGATCGGCCGTCACCGGGCCGGACTTGGCCGGAGCGGCGACGGGACCGGCGGTGTCCGCGCGCAGTGACTGCGCGCTCGCGGGCGCGACTCCGTTGTAGAACGGCGTGTACGTGAACTGGCTGCCGTTCGCGCTCATCGCGGCGCCGGCCGTGTTCAACGAGCCCGCCGTGACCGAGGCCGTGGGCCCGAAGGCGACCGCCAGCTGCGTGCCCGCGGACTCGCGGAGCAGGTAGCTCTTGGGGTCGGCGGACAGGTCGGGGCGCGAGGTCCACACGAGCGGCGCGTAGATGTTCATCGCCGCGCCCGCCGAGACACCGTCGCGCCAGGCGCCGGTGTAGGCGAACGCCACCTGGCTGGGCACGGTCCACCAGAACTTGGCGAGGGCCACCGAGAGGCCTTCGCTGGTGCCCGAGGTGACCGGGTAGTAGTAGTACGTCGACGGCCACTTGGAGAACGAGGTGTGCGTCAGCGCGTACTTCGCGTCCGACCCGACCGGGATGACCATGGTCTTGTCGGGGTTCACGCTGTTGAGGTACGACTTCACCGCCGCCGTCAGCTTCTTGCCGTTGCTGAGGACGAAGGTGGCCGTGCTCGCGGTGCCGTCGGAGCCGGCCGCGGAGGCCGCCGGGAGGGCCGCCTTGTAGTCGGTGCCGCTGGCCAGGAACACGTACTTCGGGGCGGTGGTGACCGCCTTGGCCACCTTGACCGAGGTCTCGTAACGGTCCACGCCGGACAGCCGCTTGGGCACGTAGCCGAGCGCCTTGAGCTGGGTGGAGACGTTGTTGGTGAGGATCGAGGTGCCGCCGAGCATCCAGACGGACGCGCCCTTCTTCAGGGTGCGCTTGAGCTCGTTCTTCACCGCCGTCGAAAGACCCGTCTTCGGGGTCATCAGCACCGGGCCCTGCTTCTTGCCGGCCAGCGCGGGCGCGGTGAGCGAGTACGCCGCGTCGTCCCGGTTGATCAGCACCGCGGTCTTGGCGTTCAGCAGGCCGGACGAGCTGGTGCCGACGGTGTTCCAGCTCCAGCGGGAGGCGGCGATCGCGGTGGCGTAGCTGTCGCTGCCCCAGACGCGGGCGGTGTTGTTCTTGCGCAGCGGCTGCCAGCTGGGGTTGCTGCCGTGCGCGCCGCCGGGAACCACGGTGAGGGCGCCGTCGGCCACGGCGGCGTACTCGGTGGTGTGCGTGTCGACGCCGTTCGCCGAGGCGTGCACGTCGAAGACGATCCGGGTGCCGGTGGGCGACCAGGACGGGTTGGCGTAGGAACGGGCGTCGGTGGTCAGCTGCTTGACGTCGGTGCCGTCGGCCTTCGCCGTGAAGATCTGCCCGTCGCGGACGAAGGCCAGCTTGGTGCCGTCCGGCGAGTAGGCGGGCTGCTGGGCGTTGGTCAGGACGCGCTTGACCGTGTTCGTGGACCCCGTGTAGACGTACACGCCCGGAGCGCTTGAGCAGTTGCCGGTACGACGCTCGAAGGCGACGAGCCCGGCGGTGTTCACCGTCGGCTCGGTGTCGCAGACCGAGGCCGGCTCAAGGGAGCTGGACAGCAGCGGGGCCGGGGCGTAGGAGCCGTCGGAGGGGCCGTAGGCGAGCTGGCCGCCGGTGGCGAAGGCCACGTACCGGCCGCCCCACCCGAAGGTCAGGTCCGTGTAGGTGGCGCTGGAGCGCATGCCCTCGGCCCGGGGCAGGGTGATCTTCGTGGTGCCGCCGGTGCGGACGCTGGTGATCGTCTGCCCGTTGACGACGGCGAAGCGGCTGCCGTCGGGTGCCCAGGCCGCGTACTCCCCCGAGCCTGCGCCCGGGACGGCGGTGGCCGCGCCGGTGGCCGGGTCGACCAGCCACGGTCCGTCGGTCAGGATCCTGCCCTCGGTGCCCGGCCAGGGCCCGGCGTCGTCGGCGACGGCGCCCGGCGCGGTGGCCAGGGTCCCTACGGCGGCCAGGGCCGCCGCGGTGGCGAGCGCCGCGACATGGCGGCGCGTGAACGGTCTCAAGTTGTCGTCTCCCCCACGGAGCGGATGACGTGACGCAGATCAGGTCATCCAGTCGAAATCCAGTCGAATGGTGCCGCGCGCGGCCGGGTCGGCGTCTGTCCCCCAGGCGATCACACAGCCGATGCTCAGCGGCCGGATCACTGTAGTGCTCAACGAGGTGGGAGGGGAACAGAGTTACGAGTAAACAGTCGGGGGGTTCCAGGTCAAGAACGGCACTTCTCGGCCCGCCCCAGCAGCATCTCCCGCTCCCGCTCGTTGCGCGCGAGCCCCGCCGCCCGCACGAACTCCTCTCGCGCCTCCGCCGTACGCCCGAGCCGCTCCAGCAGGTCGCCGCGGACGCTGGGCAGCAAGTGGTAGTCCTTCAGGGCGGGTTGGTCGGCCACGGCATCGACGATCGCGAGCCCCTCGCCCGGCCCCCGGTCCATCGCCACGGCGACCGCGCGGTTGAGTTCGACGACGGGCGAGGGCGCACGGGCGGCAAGGAGCCCGTAGAGCGTGGCGATCGTGCGCCAGTCGGTCTCCTCGTAGGTGTAGGCGTGGGCGTGGCAGGCGGCGATGGCGGCCTGGAGGGCGTACGGGCCGGGGGCGCCGGTGGAGGTGGCATCGGCGCGGCCCAAGGCGGTGATGCCGCGGGCGATCAGCATGCGGTTCCAGCGGCGGCGGTTCTGGTCCGCGAGCAGGACGGGCTCGCCGTTCGGGCCGGTGCGGGCGGCGGTGCGGGACGCCTGGAACTCCAACAGCGAGGTCAGCGCGTGCACTTCGGGCTCCTTCGGCATCAGCCCGGACAGCACGCGGGCAAGGCGCAGGGCGTCCTCGCACAGCGCCGGGCGCAGCCAGTCGTCGCCGGCGGTGGCCGCGTACCCCTCGTTGAAGATCAGGTAGATGACGTCGAGTACGGAGCCCAGCCGGGCCGCGCGCTCGGGGCCGTAGGGCACCTCGAAGTCGACGTTCCTCGTGGCGAGGGTGCGTTTGGCGCGGACGATGCGCTGGGCGACCGTCGGTTCGGGGGTGAGGAAGGCGCGGGCGATCTCGGCGGTGGTCAGGCCGCCGAGCAGGCGCAGGGTGAGGGCGATGCGGGCCTCGGCGGACAGCACGGGGTGGCAGGCGGTGAAGACGAGCCTGAGCAGGTCGTCGTCGATGTCCTCCGGGTCGGCCGGCTCCTCGGGCGGCGCGGTGGTCTCCAGGTCGCGGCCGATCTCCTGGAGCTTGCGGGCGTAGTTCTCCCGGCGCCGGATGAGGTCGACGGCGCGGTGGCGGGCGGTGGCCATGAGCCAGGCGCCCGGGTTGTCCGGCACGCCGTCCCGCGGCCACTGCTCCAGGGCGGCGACCAGCGCGTCCTGGGCGAGCTCCTCGGCGATCCCGACGTCACGGACGATACGGGCGACGCCGGCGATGATGCGGGGGGATTCGATACGGAAGACGGTGTCGATGGCGTGACCGGGGTCGACGGGGTCGGCCGACGACGGCCGGTCGTGGGACTGCCGGTCGACGGGGTCGGCCGACGACGGCTGGTCGTGGGACTGTCGGTCGACGGGTTGCTGTCGGTCGTCGGACGGTCGGCCGGGGGGCTGTGGGCTCACAGCCCCCCATTCGACACCCGGACCGGCGCAGGACCAAGGACGACCGGCATACGGACGAGGGCGGCCGCTCAGCCCTCCATGATCTCCCGCACCTCGCAGGTCACCGTCCAGAACTCCTCGTGCACCTTCAGGAACCGCTTCGTCCACTCCAGGGCCTCGGCGCGGTCCTTGCACTGCATGATCGCGTAGCCGCCGACGACCTCCTTGGACTCGGTGAAGGGTCCGTCGGTGACGCTGATCTCGCCGTTCTCCCAGTGCACCTTCGTGCCCTGCGCGGACGGGGTGAGACCGGCGGTGTCGAGCATCACGCCGGCCTTGGTGACCTCCTCGATCAGCTCGCCCATGCGCTGCATCAGCTCGGGGCTGGGGCCCTCGGCGGGGGCGGTCTTCTCGTCGATCTGCACAAGCGACAGGTAGCGGGGCATGGTGCCCTCCTCATTCGATGCGGGGCCGGGTCCTTCCCGGCCTCTCACCCCTGCGTCGATCGGGATCCGGCCGGATCGACACGGTCGCCGGAATTCTTCGAAGTTTTTTCTCCGGAGTACGTTTCCGCAGGCCGGGCCGCTTTCCCGTACAGCAGTCCACCCGCGAGCGCACCGAAGGCCAGCAGCCCGGCGGCCACCCAGTACGCGGCCGAGAACCCGTCGACGAGCCCTTGGGCCCCGCCCGCTCCACCGCCGACGCTCGCCGCGACCGTGACCTGTACGCCGAGCCCCACGGCTCCGCCGACCTGGCGCGAGGTGTTGAGCAGCCCGGATGCCATGCCGGTCTCCGCCGGGTCGACCCCGGCCGTGGCCGCCGTACCGAGGGGCACGAAGCACAGCCCGATGCCGAGGCTGGCGACGAGGGACGGACCGAGGACGGTGGCCAGGAAGCCGCCGTCGACCGCGAGGGCCGCCGCGAACCAGGCGATCCCCGCCGCCGCGAGCAGCCCGCCCGTCACCAGCAGAGCCCGGGGCCCGACCCGCGCGACCGTCTTCGCGGCGACCACCGAGGCGACCACGATCCCGACGCAGAACGGCAGGAAGGCACTGCCGGTGGCGGTAGCCCCGTACCCGAGGACCTGTTGCAGATAGAGGGAGGTGAAGTAGAAGGCGGCGAACTGGCCGGCCGTCATCATCAGCGCGAAGACGTTCGCCGCGAGCACCGGACCGCCCCTGAGCAGCCCGAGCCGCAACAACGGCTGCCGTACCCGCCGCTCGGCCACGGCGAAGGCGGCGAGCAGAAGGGCGGCACCACCCAGGGCCACCTCGGTCTGCCAGGCGGTCCAGCCGTAGGCCTCGGTGCGCACCAGGCCGAGGACGAGCAGGGTGGTCCCGGCGGTGACGAGGAACGCCCCGACCAGATCCAGCCGCGGCCTGGGTCCTTCGGACCGACGGTCGGCGGGTACGGCGGTACGCGCGAGGGCGAGTACGGCGATCACGACCGGCACGTTGACGAGCATGACGGCACGCCAGCCGGCCCAGTCGGTGAGCAGCCCGCCGGCCAGTACACCGACGGCACCGCCGGCCGCACCGGCGGCGCCCCACAGGCCGAGGGCGCGCGAACGGGCGCTGCCCGCCGGGTAGTTGACGGTGATGAGAGTGAGCGCGACCGGCGCGAGTGCGGCGGCCCCGACGCCCTGCACCGCCCGGCAGGCGATCAACTGCCCCGGCGCCTGCGCGAGTCCGCCCGCGAGACTCGCGGCCCCGAAGACCGCGAACCCGGCGATCAGCGTCCGCCGCCGCCCCACGACGTCGGCGAGCCGCCCACCGAGCATCAACAGCCCGCCGAAGGTGAGGGCGTAGGCGTTCACGACCCAGGACAACGAGTCCCCGCCGAACCCCAGGCCGGTCCCCATGTCCGGCAGGGCGACGTTGACGACGGACATGTCGAGGGAGACCAGGAACTGCACGGTCAGCAGCACCGGCAGCAACCAACGGGAGGTGCGTGTCTGTGATGTGCATGTTTGTGATGTGCGCGTCTGCGAATCCACCATGCTCAGCAGATTAATATACGCGTACAGAAATTAGCCAGGGGGAGGCCGGGCCGGATGCGGAGGGGCGCTGGAAACCGGCCGCGAGAGAATGCACCCGTGGGAGACGAACCAAGCCCAGAGGTCCCGGTGGTACGCAAGCGCAGCGTCGGCCGGCCGCGCCGCATCGAGGCGGACCAGATCGTGGCGGTGGCCCGGCGCATCCTCCAGGAGGAGGGCGTCGAGGCGGTCTCCATGCGCCGGGTCGCCAAGGAGGTGGGCGCCACCCCGATGGCGCTCTACCACCACGTACGCGACAAGGACGAGCTGCTGATGCTCACGCTGTCGGGGATGGCGGCATCGATCCCACGCCCGGTGCTTCCGGAGGACCCGCGCGAACGGATCGTCACGGTCGCGCTCCACACCTACACGGGCATCAGCCAGTTCAGCTGGATCGTCGACGTCCTGGGCCTCGGCGACCTCACCGACCGCAGCGCGCTGTGGATCCCGGAAGCGATCATCGGCGCGGCGGTGGAATGCGGGTTGTCTCCGACGGAGGCGGTCCACGCGTACCGCACCGTCTGGTACGTCATCTACGGCGCCCTCGTCTTCCACCGCGCGGAGGAACGCCGGGCCGCCGACCCGGGTCGCCGGCCGTTCATGTCCGCCCTTGTCACGGAGGAGGACGCCGGGGAGTTTCCGCATCTGGCGGTGGTGGCGGGGCGGTGGGAGGAGATCACCGGGGGGTGGGACGTGGAGGGGCAACTTCGGGGCGTGGTACGGGGGTTGCTGGCACCGCGGGACTAGCCGACGCCGTCCCAGAGGCGGACCGTGCCGTCCTCGCTCGCCGTCGCGAGGAGGGTGCCGTCGGAGCTGAAGCTCATGGAGGTGACCCGGTTCATGTGGCCGTGCAGGGTCTTGATGCGGGACGGGGTTCCGTCGGTGGACCACAGCTCGACGGTGCCGTCGGTGCGACTCTCGTAGTCCTTGTCGGTGACGCCGGCGAAAGCGAGGACGGGTTTCTTCGGGTGGAAGGCCGCGGCAGAGGAGCCGGACAGCCCTCGATCGGTCCGGTACCAGTCGCCCCCGAGGCCCAGCCGCCACATTTCGCTGTGGGGCGACGACACGAAGAGGCAGTCGTCGTACGGGCTGGCGAACACTCCGGGTTGGTTGTTGCTGTAGTTGTCGTACTGCACGGGGGTGAAGAGCGTGCGGCCCTTTTTCTCGTACGGCGGCGGGAGGGCGACGATGTGGCCGGCCTGGAGCACCAGCTCTCCCGCCCGCAGGAAGGCCAGGGCGCTGGCCCCCTCCACCTCGTCGTCCTGGCGGGTCAGCTTGTGCCGGAGGCCGTCGGGTCCGATGTGGCCCACGAAGTAGCCGGACAGGCTTGTGTCGGAGGCCGTGTAGGTGCCGGCCAGGTAGCCGCCCGAGGGGCGGAACACTAGGGAGTCGACGCCCAGCGTCCGCCAGCGACTCAGCAGGACCGGAGTCCGCGGCCGGACGTCCCAGAGCTCCAGTGCCTCCTTGCACCCGACGGCCAGGAATCTCGTGCCTGTCGGGTCGAACGTCAGGCAGTTCACGTCGGGGAGCGATTTCTTCCAGCCGGGCCGGGTCAGACGGTAGGGGTCGCCGAGGAGCCGCCGTCCGGGGAGCGCGTTGCCCCACCAGATCCGGCCGTCGCCCGTCGCCCACACCAGTTCGTGCGTGCCCGGGCGGAACGCCACAGCGGACAGGTGGTGCTTGTCGGGTTCCGTGAAGACCGCTCTGCTCTCGTCCCGGTGATGCGCCAGCACCACGCCCGTACCGGCGCAGGCGGCGGCCAGTCCCGCCGCCAGCACGACCCGACGGCGCACACTCTCCGGCTCGTTCCTCCGTGGCATCGGCGAAGACCGGTCGCGGGCCTGCTGTCCCGCGAGGGCTTCCTGGAGCCGGATGTGCCGGAACTGGTAGGTGCCGCCGGACTGGCGGAGGATCTCCCGTCGCCGGGCGTCGGTCAGGAACGCCATCAGCCGCCAGGGCAGCCGGCCTCTCAGGGCGAGCCACCAGCGGACCACGACGAAGCGCGGCCAGGCCCGGGTGAGCACGACGAACACGGCGAACAGCGTCCCCGGCAGCAGCAGCGGCAAGGCCACCCCAAGGCGGCCCACGCCGTACGTGTGGCCCGTGCTGTGCCACTCCGCCCGGGTGTAGTCGCCCAGGCCGGCGTTTCCCGGCCAGCCCGGCCAGCCGCTCGCCCAGCGGAACAGGACTCCGCCCGCGAGCAGGCCCACCCGCAGTCCGTACATGGCCGTCACACCGAAGATCGCACCGGCAAGGACCGCCCCTGCCACAGCCGAACGCCGGTCCTGAGCAACCGAGTTGGCGGGACTGACCTGGACGGCCCGGGACGGCGGAGCGTTGAGCCAGCCGTGCGCGGCCAGCGCCAGCCCGGTCACGACGCTCAGCGCGGCACACACGGCGAGCAGCTTGGCGAGCGCCTCGGCGCTCTGCAGTGTCCCCGGCCCGAGCGTCAGACTCAGTACGGTCACCAGCATCACGCCCACGGCCACGGGGACGACGAACGCGGCGCTCAGGACCGCGCCGTTGCGGAACCCGCGCCGCAGCCTCAGCCCGGACCCGCTCAGGGACCACGACAGCCGTCCCGGCAGCGGACTGCCCGCCGCGTACCAGAGGATGGAGGCGATCAGGCCGAACAGCGCCGCGGACAACAGCGCCACACCCACGATCGCGCCGAACGGCCCGAATTCGTCGGGTCCCATGACCGTGCCCCACCCCACCGCGACGCACGCGAGCAGCAGTCCCGTGCCGAACGCGACGACCGGTCCCGCCCACCCGGGCAGCAGCCGCGCACCCAGCAGCCACCACACCAGATCACGCTCCTGGTGCTCGTGCAGATAGCGGGCGAGGAACGTCAGCCAGCGCCGCGCCTGTTCGGGAGTCCACCGGGCACGGTCGTGCTCGCTCCCGGGCACCCCGGGATCGGGCGCGTACGCCGCCTCGACCACCTGGCGCGTCAGATGGTCCTCGACCGCGTACCGGCAGTCGAACCGCTCCTCGTCCAGCAGTTCGACGGGGTCGCGGCCGCCTCCCCGGTACACCAGGCGGGCCGTCGTCACCATCAGCGGCGTCGACAGGGCCTCCGCCACCGGCCCCTGGGGCTCGGCGCGCAGCCGGCCGAAGACGCCGTCCCAGCCGACGCCGTCCGGCCAGTCGAGGTCACCGAGGTAGCCGATGACGTCGGCGGGCGGCACCGGCAGCACCTCCACCACGGGCGCCCGTCTCAGGCGTGGGGCCCCGCCCCGGATCAGCTCCTCGTACTCGACGGCACGACAGGTCACGACGACGGGACGTTCCACGCCGATCGCCTGGTTGATGCCGCGGATCGCGCCCCGGCGGGCGGATTCCGGGATCTCGTCCAGGCCGTCGAGCACCGGGAGCAGCAGACCGTGGGCGAACAGGAGGCGCGGGATCTCCGGGTCGCCGCCGTAGTACGGGACCGCGAGGGTACGGACGATCCAGTCGTCCAACGGCTCGCGCAGCGGATCCCAGGACGAGACGGGGAGCAGCACCGGGACGCGCGTCCCCGGATCGCGGGAGGCCAGCAGCCCGAGGGTCAGCAGCAGCGCCAGGACCGTCTTGCCCGCCCCGGGTTCACCGATGACGACGAGCCTGCCCTGCTCCAACCGCCCGTAGCCGTCGGCGAGTCGGCTGACGGCACGGTCGAAGTCCCCGTCCAGCCTGCCGTCCAGCCGCACGCGCACCACCCGCCCGCCGGCGGTCGCCGCACGCGGCTCGTCCGCGACCTCCCGGCCGGTCGTCTCCCAGGCGATCGGCAGCACCCTCGGATCGCGCAGCCGCCGGGCCTCCGCCTCGTCGAGCCACTGCGCTCCGACCGAGCGGGCGAGGTCGTCGGCGTACGCGGCGGGATCGAGCGGAGACGGCTCCTCCCGGAAGAAGTCGACCAGGGCCAGGACCAGGGAGGCGATGCCGATGAACAGCCCGCCCACCGCGGCGACATGGTCGGACGCTCCGCCGAGGAGCATCCACACCGCAAGGCCGGTCGACCCCGCCCCGACGGCGGTGAAGAGGCCGACGCGGACGAGACGCCGACGCATACCCGCCCGTCGCAACGGCCCCCGAAGCACGAATCCAGTATGGGCGTGCGCCGCCCGGCCGGCTCATGCCTTGCGCGGACCATTCCCCCTACGCAGACCGTGGCCTCTCACCTCAACGACTCCCACAACTCCCCCGCCGCCGGCTCCTTGGCCACCACCCGATTGGAGTCCGACGGCGCAGGCACCACCGGCATCATCACCGTCTTCAGTTCGCTCACCGGCAGACTCTTCAAGCTCTGGCCCAGCCGCATCAGTTCGCTCAGCGAGTTCAGGCCCGTGTCCGTCGTCAGGCTGTCCGTCACCGCGTCGGCGACCTCGTAGAGCTTGGCCGGGTTGGTGAGGAGGTTGGTCGACGAGATCTGGGTCAACAGGGCCTTCACCAGCTTCTGTTGGAGGCCTATGCGGCCCAGGTCGCTGCCGTCGCCTATGCCGTGTCGGGTGCGGGCCAGCGCCAGCGCCTGCGTGCCGTTCAGGTGGTGCGTGCCCGCCTTCAGGTGCAGGTGGCTGTCGTCGTCGTTGATGTCCTCGTCGGTCGTGACGGTGACCCCGCCCAGCGCGTTGACCAGCTTCGCGAAGCCCGCGAAGTCGATCTCTATGTAGTGGTCCATGCGGACGTTCGTGATCGACTCGACCGTCTTGACCGCGCACACCGGCCCGCCGACCGAATAGGCGCTGTTGAACATCGAGTTGTACGCCACCGACGTCGAACTCCCGGAGGAGAGAGGGCAGGACGGGCGGGTGACCAGCGTGTCGCGCGGGATGCTCACCACCGTCGCGCTGGTCCGGCCCGCGTCGATGTGCACGACCATCGCTGTGTCGGAGCGGGCGCCGGAGCTGTCACCCCCGCCGAGTTCCTGGTTCTCCTTGCCGCTGCGCGAGTCCGAGCCCAGGACCAGGATGTTCACGGCACCGGTGGGCAACGGGGACGCCGACGCGCTCGCCGAGGCGGACGGGGTGGTGACCCCCGGGGCCGGGCGGTCGTCGCCGAGCGCGCTGTTGATGTCGACGCTCTTGATGTTGTTGTTGAGGTGCCAGTACGCCCAGCCGGCCGCCGCCACGGTCAGCACCAGCACGCCCGCGAGAGCGAGGCCGACGGCCTTCAACACGCTCGACCGCCGGCCCGTTCGTCTGACCTCGTCGCCGCTCTCGTCTCCCGTCACGGAAGGAACGTAAGTCCGAATTATTAGGAGACTGTTAGGGCGAGCGTCTCAGGACGGTTTTCTTCGGAAAATCTCACATTCTCAGACATCCCCAAGACCCCGCTCAGCCCAAGAGCCCCAGGAACCCCAAAAACCCGCTCAGGCCAGTGTCACCACCGGCACCGGATTGCTCCCGCTCCACGACCCGTTGAACCCGAACGTCACCGAGCCCCCGTCCGGCACCGACCCGTTGTACGAGGCGTTCGCGCAGGACACGGCCGCGCCCGACTGCGTGCAGACCGCGTTCCAGGCCTGCGTGACCTGCTGGCCCGCCCCGAAGGTCCAGTTCGCGTGCCAGGAGGAGAGGGCGGCACCGGAGCAGGCGATCTTCACCTGGCCCGTGAACCCGGTGTTCCACTGGCTGGTCACCGAGTAGGTCGCCGCGCACGCGCCCGTCGGCGGAGTCGTCGTGCCCCCGCCCAGCGCCTCCGCGATCGCGTAGTACGCCGGTTTCGGCGCGTAGTTCTCGTCGTACGGTGTCGCCGCCCCGTACCCCGGGAACGTGCCCGGCACCCAGGAGTCGGAGTCGGTGAAGCCCCAGACGGTGACGTTGACGCAGCGGGTGACGGCCACGCACGCGGCGACCACCGCCTTGTAGTCGGCGGCCTGTTGGGCGAGTTTCGCGCTGTCCGCCGGCAGCACCATCCGTACGTCCAGCTCCGTGATCGCCACGTCGACGCCGAGGTCGGCGAAGCGCTGAATGTTCTGCTGGAGGGTGGCCGGGACCTGGCCGAGGATGAGGTGGGCCTGGAGGCCGACGCCGTCGATCGGAACGCCCGCCGCCTTCAGGGACTTGACCAGGTTGTACAGGGCAGTCGACTTCGCGTTGACGCCCTCGACGTTGTAGTCGTTGATGTACAGCTTGGCGGCCGGGTCGGCCGCGCGGGCCCAAGTCAGCGCCTGCGCTATGTAGTTGGCGCCGAGGCCGTTGTACCAGAGCGTCGAGCGGTAGCTGCCGTCCTCGTTGAACGGCTCGTTGACCACGTCCCAGGCCGCGATCTTGCCCTTGTAGCGGCCGACCTCGGTGTTGATGTGGTTCTGGAGGAGGGTGCCGAGCTGGGCCGACGTCCACGTGCCGTTCGTCAGCCAGCTCGGGTTCTGGCTGTGCCAGACCAGGGTGTGGCCGCGTACCTGCTGGTTGTGGGCCTGCGCGAAGGCGACGATCTGGTCGGCCTCCGCCCAGTTGAAGGAGCCCTGGGTCGGCTCGACCGACCCCCACTTCATGGCGTTGCCGGGCGTGAGCGCGCTGAACTGCGCCCCCGCGATGTCGCCGTACGACCCGGTCAGCTTGGAGCCGGTGACCGCCGTACCGACGACCTTGCCCTTCGCGGCGGCCAGATCGCGCAGCGGGGTGTCGGCCGCATGCGCCACGGGCGCGGTGAACAACATCGCGGCGCCGACCACAACTGCCGCCAGTGATAAGCCCGTTCCCGGTAAGCCTGTTCTCAGAGATCTCATGCGGGTGCCTCCGAAAGTTTCGGTCAATGAACCGATTGGCTTCGGAGGAGTGTGGGCGCGCCCGCACCACCCGTCAATACGTCACCTTCCGGCCACCGGCGGCGCCCCCGTGCTGCTGCGCACCACCAGGCTCGTCGCCAGCTCCACCCGCGTGGCCACCGGCGGCTGGTCCTCGCGCCCCAGGTCGAGGACCAGCTTGCCCGCCGCCTCGGCCATCTCCATCAACGGCTGCCGTACGGTCGTCAGCGGCGGCCCCACCCAGCGGGCGACCGGCAGATCGTCGAAGCCGACCACGCTCAGGTCCTCCGGGATGCGCAGCCCCAACTCCCGCGCGGCTTCGTAGAGTCCGAGCGCCTGGAGGTCGTTGAGGGCGAAGACGGCGGTCGGGCGGTCCGGGCGGCGCAGCAGTTCCAGTCCCTGCCGGTAGCCGGCCTCGTGGTGGAAGTCGCCGGTCGCGATCAGCGCCGGGTCGACCGGCAGGCCCGCGGTCTCCAGCGCGGCCCGGTAGCCGTCCACCCGCGCGCGGCTGCACATCATGCGGGTCGGACCGGTGATCGCGCCGATGCGGGTGTGGCCGAGATCGATCAGGTGCCGGGTGGCGGCCAGGCCGCCCTGCCAGTTGGTGGCACCGATCGAGGGCACGTCGACACCCGGGTCACCGGCCGGGTCCATCACCACGAACGGGATGGAGCGGCTGGTCAGCAGGGCACGCTGGGACTCGTCGAGACCGGACAGTACGAGGATCACGCCGTGCGGCCGGCGGGCGGCGACCTGGTCGGCCCAGGTCCGCCCCGGCGTCAGCCGCCCCGCGCTCTCACTGAGCACCACGCTCAGACCGTTCTCCCGGGCCACGTTCTCCACGCCCCGGATGACCTCCATCGCCCAGGCGCTCTCCAGTTCGTGGAAGACCAGGTCGATCAGCGGCGAGCGGCTGGCCTCGGCGCGGCGGCGCCGGTAGCCGTGCGCGCGCAGCAGGTCCTCGACGCGGCTGCGGGTGGCCGGGGCCACATCCGCACGTCCGTTGAGGACCTTCGAAACAGTCGGCGCGGACACGCCCGCCTCGCGGGCGATCTCCGCGAGGGTCGCGGTCTGCGAGGACCGGCCTGTCGTCGGCGTAGCCGTCCGGGTTTCCACGGGCTCCGGGGGTGTCATGGCGGCGATCGTATCCCTGCGCGACCTCTTGACGAACCCCTCACACCGCCCTAGGTTCCCGGAACATTCGATATATGCGTCGAAACATTCGCGAGAGGGTCAGCCACACCCCCTCGACCAGAGCAGGAGTTTCATGACCACCGCCCCCTGGCGTGACCCCGCCCTGCCCGCCGCCGCCCGCGTCGAGGACCTCCTCTCCCGGATGACGCTCCAGGAGAAGACCGCCCAGCTGTACGGCGTCTGGGTGGGCGCCGCCACGGACGGCGACGGAGTCGCGCCCCTGCAGAGCGAGATGACCGCCGCCTACGACTGGGACGAGTTGATCACCCACGGTCTGGGCCAGCTCACCCGCTCCTTCGGCACCGCCCCCGTCGAACCGGCCCTCGGCGCACAGGCGTTGGCCCGCGCCCAGCACCGGATCGCGGCGGCGGGCCGCTTCGGCATCCCGGCGATCGCCCACGAGGAGTGCCTGGCCGGCTTCACCGCCTGGGGCGCCACCGCCTACCCCGTCCCCCTGGCCTGGGGCGCCACCTTCGACCCGCCCCTGGTCGAGGACATGGCCCGCGCCATCGGCCACGACCTGCGCGCGGCCGGCGTCCACCAGGGCCTCGCCCCCGTCCTGGACGTCGTGCGCGACCCGCGCTGGGGCCGGGTCGAGGAGACCATCGGCGAGGACCCGTACCTGGTCGGGACGGTCGGCGCGGCCTACGTCCGGGGCCTTGAGTCGGCCGGGATCATCGCCACCCTCAAGCACTTCGCCGGGTACGCCTCCTCGGCGGGCGCCCGCAATCTCGCCCCCGTGCGCGCGGGCGTCCGCGAGTTCGCGGACATCACCCTGCCGCCCTTCGAACTGGCCCTGCGCGAGGGCGGCGCGCGGTCGGTGATGGCCGCGTACACCGACACGGACGGCGTCCCGGCGTCGGCGGACCCGGGGTTGCTGACCCAACTCCTGCGCGAGGAGTGGGAGTTCACGGGCACGGTGGTCGCCGACTACTTCGGCATCGGCTTCCTCCAGACCCTGCACCGGGTGGCGGGCACCCCGGCGGAGGCGGCGCACGCGGCGCTGTCGGCGGGGATCGACGTGGAGCTGCCGACGCTGAAGTGCTACGGGGAGCCGCTGCTGGACGCGGTGCGGGCGGGTGAGGTGCCCGAGACCCTCGTCGACCGGGCGGCGCACCGAGTCCTGCTGCAGAAGTGCGAGTTGGGGCTGCTGGACGAGGACTGGAGCCCGGAGCCGAGGGAGACGATCGACCTCGACTCGACCGCCAACCGCGCGATCGCCCGCCGACTGGCCGAGGAGTCGGTGGTGCTGCTGGACAACCCGGACGGCATCCTGCCGCTCTCCCCCGACACCCGGATCGCGGTGGTGGGCCCCCGAGCCGCCGACTCCCTGGCCATGCTCGGCTGTTACTCCTTCCCGTCCCACGTGCTCACCCACCACCCCGAGGTGCCGATGGGCATCGAGATCCCGACCGTCCTGGAGGCGCTGCGGGCCGAACTCCCCGACGCCAAGGTGACGTTCGCCGAGGGCTGCGGGGTGTCCGACCCGGACGACTCGGGGTTCACGGAGGCGGTGGCCCGCACGTCGGAGGCGGACGTGTGCGTGGCGGTGCTCGGCGACCGGGCGGGCCTGTTCGGCCGGGGCACATCCGGCGAGGGCTGCGATGTGGCGGACCTGCAACTCCCCGGCATCCAAGGTGACTTGCTGGACGCGCTGGTCGCGACGGGGGTCCCGGTCGTACTGGTCCTGCTGACCGGCCGCCCCTACGCGTTGGGCCGCTGGCACGGCCAACTCGCCGCCGTAGTGCAGGCGTTCTTCCCGGGGGAGGAGGGCGGCCCGGCAGTCACGGGGGTGCTGTCGGGCCGCGTCAACCCGTCCGGGCGGCTGCCGGTGAGCGTCCCGCGCGTCCCGGGCGGCCAGCCGTGGACCTACCTCCAGCCGCCCCTCGGCCTGGCCGGCGAGGTCAGCAACCTCGACCCGACCCCGCTGTATGCCTTCGGCGAGGGGCGGTCCTACACGACGTTCGCCTGGGAGGACTTCACCGGCGGCTCCGCCCAGGAGATCGGCACGGACGGT
The DNA here is from genome assembly GCF_053599215.1 of Streptomyces sp. NPDC001002. Taxonomy (NCBI): domain Bacteria; kingdom Bacillati; phylum Actinomycetota; class Actinomycetes; order Kitasatosporales; family Streptomycetaceae; genus Streptomyces; species Streptomyces sp. NPDC001002. The sequence goes on from NZ_JBSFLV010000093.1 coordinate 15,660, forward strand.
ACGTACGATCTCGCGCTGACCGTCCGGAACGCCGGGGAGCGGGCGGGGGCGGAGGTCGTCCAGCTGTACCTGCACGACCCGGTCGCCTCGGTGACTCGCCCTGACGTCCGGCTGATCGGCTACCAGCGCGTGGAGTTGGAGCCGGGTGAGTCGCGCCGGGTGACGTTCCAGTTCCACGCGGACCTGTCGGCGTTCACGGATCGGCGGGGGGTCCGGGTGGTGGAGCCGGGTGCGCTGGAGCTACGGCTCGGCGCGTCCAGCGCGGACATCCGGCATACGGCGCGCATTCAACTCACGGGTCAGCTAAGGGAGTTGGATGCTTCCCGGGTACTGCGGTGTGCGACGAAGGTGGACCAAGCGGCGGGGCCGACGGTGAGGTGAGCGCGGGTGCGGTCTTTGGTGTCGCGGATGTGGATGGTGGCGGGGGTGACGGCTACTTCTATGCAGTTGTCGCCCTGAGCGCTGCTGTAGCTGGACTTGAACCAGGCCAGTTCGGTGATGCCGTTCATAGCTCTCCTCTGATCCGCTCCAGCAGGCTCACCGAGTCCAGGGGGCTGAGAGCCTGTGAGCGGAGTGTCGCATAACGGCGGTGCAGCATGGCAGCGTCTTTTGGGTCGGAGATCAACTGACCCGTCAACTGGCCTTCCGAGTAGGCGAGATGCTTACCATCCGGAGTCTCCAGCAGGGCTAGGGGACCCTCCAGGCCCGCATGCGCCGCGCTCTCCGTCAGCATGATCTGGATCTCCACGTTGCGGAGTTGGGCGCACTCCAGCATGTGGTCCAGTTGCGTTCGAACAACCTCGACACCTCCCAAGTGCCGCCGCACGATGTGCTCGTCCACGACGAAGCTGAACGACGTGTTGGGGCGCTCACGCAACATCTGCTGCCGCTCCATGCGAGCCGCCGCCCTTGCCTCCACTTGCTCGTCCGACAACGGCGGAATGCTGTTCACGAACACCGCTCGCGCGTACGGCTCGGACTGCAACAGCCCCGGAATCAACCGGCATTCATAGGTGGCCAGACTCACCGCCTCCTGTTCCAGCGCAGCCCACCGCCGGAACCACGCCGCAAACCCCGGTTGCCGCCCCACCCGCCCGAACGCCTTCCGCAACGCACCCGTGTTGCCAAGTGCCGGTTCCGCCATCTCCACGAACTGCTCGTCCGCCAACCTCCTCCCCAACTCAATGGACGCGATGGAGTGCTTGGACAGATGAACCCGCTCCCCCAACTCCTCCCGACTCATGCCCGCATGCTCCCGCAGCCCCTGCACGAACGCCCCGAACGTCCTCATGCTGTCCGACGCCTCGGGTTCCCCACCTACCTCGATGCCACCGCTCATGCACTCAGGGTGACGAATCTCAGCCCACCCCGCACCCATATCCCGTAAGCGGATAGATTCATCCACTTACTGCTACCGTGGATCCCATGACACAGAAAAGAACCTGGCTGTCGCTGGGAGCCGTCGTCCTGGTCGTGAACGCTCTCCAGTGGGTCATATCGGAGGCCGTCGCCGCCGGCGCGTGGAAGAACCCCTCCTACCGCTACGCGTACAACTACATAAGCGACCTGGGCGTACCCGACTGCGGTGTGGAGTTCCAGGGCCGGGACATCTGCTCGCCGTCGCACGACGTGATGAACACGTCGTTCATGGCGCAGGGGGTCCTGTTCGCGATCGGCGTGCTGCTGCTGGCCCGCATGCTGGAGGGCCGGACGCGTCGGATCGTGTCGACGCTCGCGGTCGCGCACGGCGTGGGGTTCGTGATGGTCGGGATCTTCCACGGCTCACCGGAGGGTGCGTCGTACGTGCTCGCCCTGCACCTCGTGGGCGCGCTGATCGGCATCGTGTGCGCGAACACGTTGGCGATCATGGCCGGTCGGCTCAAGAGCCTGGACCTGCCGAAGCCGTACCGCGTCTTCAGCGTGACGGTCGGTGTCCTCGGCCTGGTGAGTGAGCTGGGCGTGGGGATCTCGACGAGCACCGCCGGGGCGTTCGAGCGCGGCGGGGTCTACTCGTTCCTGCTCTGGAGCGTCGTGACAGGCGCACTGGTGCTGGCCAGGAACCTGCGCCGGCCGGCCGTCGTGGAGAATGCCTTGGTGTGAGCGAGGACAGACAACGCCCCCTGCGCGCGGACGCGGAACGCAACCGGCGGCTGATCATGGACACGGCCGAGCGGATGTTCGCGGAGCGGGGCGCGGTGGCCACGCTCAACGAGATCGCCCATGAGGCCGGCGTCGGGGTCGGCACGGTGTACCGCCGCTTCCCGGACCTCGCGTCCCTGATGAACGCCCTGTTCGCGGAGCGGTTCAGCACGTTTCTCCAACTCGCTGAGACAGCAGCGGAGTTGGCGGAGGCCGGGGAGGCGCTGCGGCACTACCTCGTGGAGGCGGCGCGCCGACGGGCCGGTGACCCGGCGCTGGACGTGATCCTCGCCCACGCGGACCTGGAGGTGGCGCCGGCCGCCGGGATGCGTGACGAACTCGGCCGCCGGGTGGACGCCCTGGTGGAACGGGCCGTGGCGGCGGGCGCGGTCCGCGAGGGCTTCGCCAGCACCGACGTGTACGCCTACCTGTACATGATCGGTGCCGTCGCCGACCGCACCCGTGACGTCGCGGCGGACGCCTGGCTCCGCTATGTCGACGTCCTGCTGAGAGGCTTCGGCCTGGAACCGGCATCGGCGATGCGACAGCCCGCGATGACGGACGCGCAGATCCTGAGCACCTGGCCGAAGCCCTGAGCGGTCCGGCGCCGCGCCGGTACAACGCTGGTCGAACCGGGCTCCCTGGAACTACCGTTGATGAGATCCAGTACACGGGGGACACGGGGGAACGTGATGGGCAGGTACGTACATCAGGAGTTGCTGGCCGCGCTGGCGATGCTGGCCGGTATCGCCGTCGGCGTGGCGGTGGAGGTCGGCGTACGGGACGAGGAGCCGATGTCGGGCCGCGGCGTGGCCGTGACGGCCGCGTTCGCGGTCGCCTACCTCGTCGCGACGGCGCTGCTCAGGTCGAGCCGGCTCAAGTGGATCGGAAAGGTGAGGGAGTTCGACGCCGCGGTGCCGCGGCCGGGCGCCGACACGCCGGCCGACCGCGTCTACTACGTGCGGATGCTCGTGCTGTTCGTGCTCGCCGCCGTGTTCAGCTCGTACCTCGGGTTCGCGGTGTTCATCCCCCTGATGCTGGCCCTGAACTGGCTCATCCAGGGTGTGGTGGCCGCCCGTTGGGAGCGCCGGAACGGCAAGGTGCTGTGGCGCGGGTACAGCAGGGACGAGCCCTGGAAGCTGTCGTACACGTCCGCTAGTCCGTCCCCAGTGACTCGAACCGCCACCGATGGACCGGCCGCGTGACCAACTCACCGTCCGGCTCCGGGAGTTCGGGCAGCTCGGCGTCGTAGGCCGCGTCCCACCACGTGATGACGAGGACGCGGTCCTGCGGGCCGCGGAAGGACTCCCGGCGCAGGGGTGTCAGGGGCAGCTCCAACTCCCGCGCCCAGGCGAGCAGTTCGGCGCCCCGGCCCTCGACCGCCCGCGCCTCCCACATCAACGCGACGGTCATGAGTACAGGTTGTCCTTGCTGACCTCGTGCACGTGGTCATGATGGTGGTGACCCGGCACATGCGTCTCGGTCACCGGCAGCGAGGAGTCCGCCGACAGATCCCAGTCGGAGGCGGCCCTGTTCCGCGCGACCATCTCCGCACCCAGCGCGGCGACCATCGCCCCGTTGTCCGTGCACAACTTCGGCCGTGGCACCCGGAGTCGGATGCCGGCGGCCTCGCAGCGCTCCTGCGCCAGCGCCCGCAGCCGCGAGTTGGCGGCCACGCCACCGCCGATCATCAGGTGGTCGACGCCCTCGTCCTTGCAGGCCCGTACCGCCTTGCGGGTCAGCACGTCGACGACCGCCTCCTGGAAGGACGCCGATACGTCCCGCACCGGCACGTCCTCACCGGCCGCCCGCTTGGCCTCGATCCAGCGGGCCACGGACGTCTTGAGCCCGGAGAAGGAGAAGTCGTACGCGGGATCGCGCGGACCGGTGAGCCCGCGCGGGAACGTGATCGCGTTCGGGTCCCCCTCCTTCGCGTACCGGTCGATGACCGGGCCGCCGGGGAAGCCGAGGTTGAGCACACGGGCGATCTTGTCGAAGGCCTCGCCCGCCGCGTCGTCGATGGTCGCGCCCAGGGGTCGTACATCCGACGTGATGTCGGTCGACAGGAGCAGCGAGGAGTGGCCGCCGGAGACCAGCAGGGCCATCGTCGGCTCGGGCAGCGGGCCGTGCTCCAGCTGGTCCACGCAGATGTGGGAGGCCAGGTGGTTGACGCCGTAGAGGGGCTTGCCGAGCGCGTAGGCGTACGCCTTCGCGGCGGTGACGCCGACCAGGAGGGCGCCCGCGAGTCCGGGTCCTGCGGTGACCGAGATGCCGTCCAGGTCCTTCGCGCTCACCCCCGCCTCCTTCAGCGCGCGCTCGATCGTCGGCACCATCGCCTCCAGGTGCGCCCGGGAGGCGACCTCGGGGACGACACCGCCGAAGCGGGCGTGCTCGTCGACGCTGGAGGCGATGGCATCGGCGAGCAGAGTGGTGCCGCGGACGATGCCGACGCCGGTCTCGTCGCAGGAGGTCTCGATGCCGAGGACGAGCGGCTCGTCCCGGGTGTCAGCCATTGATCTCGGTTCCTCGCACTGAAGTCGTGGGGTCGGTCAGACGCATCACCAGCGCGTCCACGTTGCCGGGCTGGTAGTAGCCGCGGCGGAATCCGATGGCCTCGAAGCCGAAGCGCTCGTACAGCTTCTGGGCGCGGATGTTGTCGATCCGGCACTCCAGCATCACTTCGGCGCACTCGAAAGCCGTGGCCGCGCGCAGCAGTTCGGTGAGGATCTGTCCGCCGAGGCCGGTGCCCCAGTGGTCGCGGGCGACCGCGATGGTCTGGACGTCACCGAGGTCACCGGAGGCGGCGAGGCCCCCGTACCCGATCAGCCGGCCGGAGCCGTCCTCGGCGACGACGTAACGGCGGGTCGCCTCGGCGCCGCGCGCGTGGGCCAGTTCGGACCAGAACATGCCCCGGGACCAGGTGTCCTCGGGGAAGAGTTCCTTCTCCAGCTCCAGCACGGAGTCGATGTCCCACCAGCGCATCTCGCGCAGTCGCGGGGTAGCGGGTGTGGTCACTTGGGGGTGACCACCTTGTAGTTCTTGGGGACCTGGGCATCGGGCCGGCGCAGATACAGCGGCCGGGGCGGGGGCAGTTCCTCGCCGGCCGCCAGTCTCTCGGCGGCCAGCGACGCCAGCGCGGCGGCCGACACGTGCTCCGGCTCGTGCGCCTGCGGGAAGGTGTCCGGGTACAGCAGCGCGCCCGCGCCGACGGCCGGCATCCCGGCCACCCGCTCCGCGATGTCGGCGGGCCGGTCGACGGCGGGGTCGGTCAGCCGGGTGCGGGAGTCGGCGTACGTCGCCCAGTAGACCTCTTTGCGCCGGGCGTCGGTCGCGACGACGAAGGGCTGCCCCGCCCCGACATCGGCGGCGTACGCGAGACCGTCCAGCGTGCACAGTCCGTGCACGGGGACGCCGAGCGCGAGCCCGAACGTGTCGGCGGTCATCAGCCCGACGCGCAGTCCCGTGTACGGACCGGGCCCGATCCCTACGACGATCCCGGTGACGGCGTCGAGCCTCAGCCCGACGTCGGCGAGCACACGGTCGACGGCCGGCAGCAGCAGCTCCCCGTGCCGACGCGCGTCCACCTGGCTCGACGAGGCGATGACGTCCGTGCCGTCGTGCAGCGCGACGGTGACGGCGGGGGTGGCGGTATCCAGAGCGAGCAAGAGCACACAAACAGCCTACGGCTCCCCACGCCCCCTGTCGGACGTCCCGCCACCACGCCCTCATTCACACAGCGGGTGTGCCCCAAAGGGCTGTGAGCGGGTGAGCCGCCGGGCACCCGAACGGACCGGCGACGACTCGGGCACGGCGGCCCGGACCTGCGGACGTTCACTGCTACGGTCGCCGGGAACCGCGACGGACGACGTGATGACTGAGGTGGGCGACGGTGGCAGGCGGCAGCTCCGGGTTCGTGCTGGGACTCACCACGGCGGCGCTCGCGTCGGTCGGTTTCCTCGCCTACCAGGCGTCCGCGAGCGTCCCGGCCGACCTTTCGGGACCGCACGAGAGCGGCAAGCCCTCGGTGGCCGCCTCGAAGGCGCCCCGCGACAAGAAGAACCCCGTGGCCCTGCCCGCCGGCTCCGGCAAGAGCGAGCGGGTCGTGTACTCGATCGACGACGACCGGGTGTGGCTGGTCGGCGCGCACGACACGGTCCGCCGTACCTTCAAGGTCACCCCGGGCACCATCGACCCGTCCCTGGGCCGCTACACGGTCACGTCCCGTTCGAACGCCATCACCGGAACGGACGGCACCCCCATCGAACACGTGGTGCGCTTCGCCTCGGCGGACGGCGTGGCCATCGGCTTCAGCGCGGCCGTGGAGAACCCGAAGTCCCCGTCCCCCGGCGCGAGCGTGCGCACGGGCGGCATCCGCGAGTCCCGCGCGGACGGCGACGCGATGTGGGAGTTCGCGACGATCGGCGAGCCGGTCGTGGTGATCCCCTGAGAAGGCGGATCCCCTGAGGGGTCAGGCTGCCTTGGGGTGCTCGGCCGGCGGCTGCGCCACCTCGGGGTCCGGCAGACGCGGCGGGGTGGAGACGGCCCGCGCGGCGGCGCACGAGGCCAGCAGGTCCCGCATGGACACCCCGGACGCTCGGTGCGCGGGCACCTCGTCCCGTTCCACTCGTTCTGTGACCGACATGGACGCCTCCTGATCTCGGGGGCGGGCGTAGTTAGGCACACCTAACTAGCGATTGAGTACCATGTGACCACGTACAAGACGCCAAACGCAATATCTTGCCGACGCGTTGTCGGAACCTTCATCAAAACCGACCATCGGTGACCGGCCGGACGCTCAGGCGGACAGCACGCTCAGGTCGGCGGCAGCCCACCGCTCCCCCAGCCCCGTCACCGTCACGTGCCGTACCTCGTCCGTCGTGTCCCCGACGGCCCGGTGGATGACGACGTTGAGCCGGTCGTCGGTCAGCTCCTCGACCTTGCCCTCGCCCCACTCCACGACGATCACCGAGTCGGACAGCGAGACGTCGAGGTCCAGGTCCTCCATCTCGTCGAGCCCGCCGCCCAGGCGGTACGCGTCGACGTGGACCAGCGGCGGCCCCTCGCCCAGCGAGGGGTGCACGCGCGCGATCACGAACGTCGGCGAGGTGACCGCGCCCCGCACCCCGAGGCCCTCGCCGAGCCCTCGGGTGAGCGTCGTCTTGCCCGCGCCGAGCTCCCCGTTGAGCATCACGAGGTCACCGGCGCGCAGCAGTTTCGCCAGCCGGCGGCCCAACTCCCGCATCTGGTCGGGGGAGGTGACGGTCAGTTCGGTCTCAGCCCGGCTGTGCGGTGCCGCTGGTGCTTCCATAGCCACCCACGGTAGCTCCTGCCGGTACGGCGCCCGCACGGGTCAGCAGGTCCGCGAGCCGGTCCGTGACCACCTCCGGGTGCTCCAGCATGACCAGGTGCCCGGCGTCCGGAACGAGCACCAGTTCGGCGTCCGGCAGCAGGTCGGCGATGGCCTCGCTGTGCTCGCTGGGCGTGACGAGGTCCTTGACCCCGGCGAGCACCAGCACCGGCAGATCCTTGAAGTGGGCCAGCGCCAGCGTCTTGTCGTGGTCGGTGAACGCCGGGTAGAACTCGGCGACCACGTCGATCGGCGTGGACTCGATCATCCGCTCCGCGAACCGCTCGACCGCCGGGTCGACGTCCCGGGTCGCGAACGAGTACCGCTTGATGATCCCGGCGAAGAGATCGGCCGTGGCCCGCCGCCCCTTCTCCACCAGCGCCGCCTGCGTCCCGAGCGCCTTCAGCACGCCCGGCAGGATCCGCCGCACCGCGTTGACCCCGGCCACCGGCAGCCCGAAGTTGACCTCGCCGAGCCGACCGGACGACGTACCGATGAGCGCGACACCGAGCACGCGGTCGCGGATCAGGTCGGGGTACTGGTCGGCCAGGGCCATCACCGTCATCCCGCCCATGGAGTGGCCGACCAGCACGATCGGCCCCTCGGGCACGGCCGCGTCCAGCACGGCCTTCAGATCGCGGCCCAGCTCGTCGATGGTGACCGGCACGCCGTCCTGGTGCTGCCGCACGCCCCGCCCGGACCGGCCGTGGCTGCGCTGGTCCCAGTACACGGCGCGGACGACACCGCGCAGGGCAGCCCGCTGGAAGTGCCAGGAGTCCTGGCTGAGGCAGTAGCCGTGGCTGAAGACGACGGTGACGGGAGCGGGCGCCTTGCGGCCGAACAGCCGGCGCCGGCGCGGACCGATCGACGGCACGGCCTCGGGGTCGACGTCGTCGACCTCGTAGTACAGCTCGGTGCCGTCCTCGGCGTACGCCCTGCCGGGCATGCCGCGCAGCCCGCCGTACGGTCCCGTCGAGTCGAGCGCGAGCTTGGCCTTCTGGCGCATGCCGCGGCCGACCGTCAGCCGCTCGATGGCGACACCGGCCGCCGCGCCCGCCGCGATCACGCCTATCGCGGCGCCCGCGATCCCGGTCGCCCTGCGCCAGTTGCCGCCCGCCGCCGTGGCGGAGGCTACGGCTGCGACGGCCTCGACGGCCTCCGCACTGCTCTCGCTCACGTGTATCGCTCCTCTTCGCCGGACTGCTGTTCGCTGGATCGGGTGATGGTGTGGCACAGGTCGTGAGGTGTCCCCGAGGGGGTTACCCCACCTGTTCCCTGTTCACAGCTCGTTCCTCGTTCAAGTAGCCGTATTCACATAGACGCGAGGAACGCGCGTTCCGATGCGCGTGACGATCTCGTACGCGATGGTGCCCGCGGCCTGCGCCCAGTCCTCGGCGGTGGGCTCGCCCCGGTCGCCGGGTCCGAACAGCACCGCCTCCGTGCCGGGCGGCGGCTCGTCCCCGCCGAGGTCGACGACGAACTGGTCCATCGCGACCCGCCCCGCGACCGTCCGCCACTTGCCGTCGACCAGGACCGGACCGGTGCCGGAGGCGTGGCGCGGGATGCCGTCCGCGTAGCCGACGGGCACGAGGCCGAGGGTGGTCTCGCCGGGGGTGGTGTAGTGATGCCCGTAACTGACGCCGTGACCCCCGGGGACGTGCTTCACGAGGGCGATGTTCGCCGCGAGCGTCATCACCGGGCGCAGTCCGAAGTCGGCCGGGGTGCCGACCTCCGGGCTGGGCGAGATGCCGTAGAGGGCGATCCCGGTGCGGACGAGGTCGAAGTGGGCCTCGGGGAGCGTGAGCGTGGCCGGCGAGTTGGCGATGTGCCGCACCTCGGGGCGGACGCCCTGGCCCTCGGCGTACGCCAGCATCTCCCGGAAGAGGGTGAGCTGGGCGGCGATGGAGGGGTGCCCCGGCTCGTCGGCGCAGGCGAAATGGGACCACAGCCCGGTGACGCGGACCAGCCCGTCCGCCTCGGCGCGCAGGGCGGCGGTGACCAACTCGGCCCAGTCCTCGCCCGGCTGGCACCCGTTCCGCCCGAGCCCGGTGTCGGCCTTGAGCTGCACGCGCGCGGGGAGCCCGGCGGCACGCGCGGCCTCCGTGACCTCCTCCAGCGCCCACATCCCGCTGACGGAGACGTCGATGTCGGCCTCGATGGCCTCCCGCCAGGGCCCGCCCGGCGTCCACAGCCAGCACATGACCCGCACCCGCTCGGGCGTCAGCCCCTCGGCCCGGCGCAGCGCGAGCGCCTCCTCGGGCGTCGCCGTGCCGAGCCAGCCGGCCCCCGCCTCGACGGCCGCGCGGGCGCACGGCACCGCACCGTGGCCGTACGCCTCGGACTTCACGACGGCCATGAGCTCCGCACCCGGCGCGAGGGCGCGCAGGGTCCGCACATTGGCGCGCAGGGCGGCCAGATCGATCTCGGCGCGGGCGCGCAGCGGTGCGGTCGGGGCGGTTGCTGTCTCATTCATGGCGTCCCCAGTCTCTCAGAGGGCTGTGACAACACCGGGAACCCGTCCGGTGGTCCGGCGGCAAGAGCGTTCCCGGCCGAGGTGCGCGTCCGCGGGAAAGGAGTGCGCGCCGGCGCGAAAGACGGCCGTACCGGCCCGCTGTGAGAGTCGTTCCGGCAGCACGACTCACACACCACCACCCAAGGACTCGCATGCCCTCGTCACCGGAGAAGTCACCGGCAGTACAGACCGTCCGCGGCCCCGTAGCGGCCGGCGACCTCGGCACCGTGCTGATGCACGAGCACGTCTTCGTCCTCAGCGAGGAGCTGCGGCAGAGCCTGCCGGAGACCTGGGACGAGCAGGAGCGGATCGCCGACGCGGTGACCCGGCTGGAGGCCCTGGCCGCGACCGGCGTGACCACGATCGTCGACCCCACCGTGATCGGGCTCGGCCGCAACGTCGCGCGCGTGGCCGAGGTGAACGCGCGGGTCGACCTCAACATCGTCGCGGCCACCGGCGTGTACACGCTCAGCGACGTCCCCCACTTCTTCCAGTACCACGGACCGGGCACGATCCTCGGCGGCCCCGAGGCCATGACCGAGCTGTTCGTGCGCGAACTCACCGTGGGCATCGCGGACACCGGCATCAGGGCCGCGTTCCTCAAGTGCGCGATCGAGAACGACCTCACCCCGGGTGTGGAGCGGGTGATGCGCGCGGTGGCCCAGGCCCATCTGCGCACCGGCGCACCGATCACCGTGCACACCAGCGCGCAGGCCCGGACCGGGCTGGTCGCGCAGGACATCCTGCGCAGCGAGGGCGTGGACCTCGGCGCGGTCGTCATCGGCCACAGCGGCGACACGGCCGACCTCGACTACCTGCACCAGCTCATCGACAACGGCTCGTACGTCGGCATGGACCGCTTCGGCCTCGACATCCTGCTGCCGGGCGACCAGCGCGTGGCGACGGTCGCGAAGCTCGCGGGTGAGGGCTTCGCCGACCGGATGGTGCTGTCGCACGACGCGTCCTGCCACATCGACTGGTTCCCGCCGGGCGTACGCGAGCAGATCGCGCCGAACTGGCACTACACGCACCTGCACGACGAGGTGCTCCCGGCGCTGCGCTCAGCGGGCGTCACGGAGGACCAGCTGACGACCATGCTGGTCGACAACCCGCGCCGCTACTTCACGCCAACGACCAAGTAGCCACGACTAGTTGCCGGGCCGGTGCCCCCAGACGTACACCCGGTCGCCCTTCTTCAGCACACCCCACAGCTTCCGGGCGTCGCCGAGCCGCAAGTTGACGCAGCCCCAAGACCCGGTGGTCGTGTAGATGCTCCCGTAGACGGCGTGAAAGGCCTGCCCGCCGTCGAAGAACTGGGCATACGGCATGGGCGAGTTGTACAGCGTCGACCAGTGGTTCTTGTGCTTCCAGAAGACCTTGTGCCACCCGAGCCGGGTCCGGTGCCCGGTGCGCCCGCTGCGCATCGGCACCGGCCCGAAGACGACCTTCTTGCCCTTCTGCACCCAGGTCAGCTCACGATTGAGATCGACACAGGCGACCCGGTACGACTTCACCGGACACAGCTTCTTGGCGTTGGGATTCTTCCGGGCCCCGATGTACTGCATGGTCGCCCAGGTGACGGGCCCGGCAAAGCCAATGGCCGGCTTGATCTTCTGCTTCTGCTGGAACTTCCGGATGGCCTTGCAGTCGGCCGCCGACTGCTTCCCGTCCGCCTTCAGCTTCAGCCACCGCTCGACCGGCCGCTGATAGGGCCCGGTCCGCTTGCTGCACGCCACCTTCGCGACGGCGTCCCCGAGCGGCACGTACTCGACAAGGTCGTACGTCCCCTCCGCGGCGTCCCGCGGCTCCACGGCGTCCTCCGCCCGAGTCGGCGTGTACACCTGCGGCGGCAGCACCTGGTCGGGCGTATCGATCTGCCAGGGCTGATAGGGGCCGGGAGCGACGCCGGGCACGAGCTCGGCCTCGGGACCGGGCACGGGCGGAGCGGGCGGCACGGGCGCGGCCCAGGCGGCACCACCGGAAAGGGCGGTGACTGGAAGGGCGGTCACGACGGCGAGGACCACGGCAACACTGCGACACGCGATACGTCTGCGAGATGCGATACGTCTGCTGATCATGCGATCAGAGAAACGCGCCCGGGGCTCGGGACGGGGGTGGCACGCGGACGGGGTCACCCATACGTAGCCGCGCAGACCCCCTCATTGGTCCTCTGTGCCGACCTCGTCCTACTGGTCGCGCACATCCCGCCACGCCCGTACGACCGCCTCGGCCACGTCATGTGCCCCCACCGGCGCCCCGTCCGAGGCGAACCTCCCGGCGAGGCCGTGCAGATACGCGGCCACGCTCCCCGCGTCCAGCGCGCTGAGCCCGGCCGCGAGGAGCGACCCGCCGAGCCCGGACAGCACGTCCCCGCTCCCGGCCGTGGCCAGCCACCCGGTCCCGGTCGGATTGACGCGTACGGCCCCGCCGGCGGCGTCGGCGATGAGCGTGGTCGAGCCCTTGAGCAGGACGGTCGCCCCGTACCGCGCCGCCAGCTCCCGCGCCGAGGCCAGCCGGGCCCCCTCGACCTGTTCGCGGGCCACGCCGAGCAGCGCGGCGGCCTCACCGGCGTGCGGGGTCATCAGCGTGGGCGCGGTCCGGGCCCGTACGGCATCCCGGTCGGCGAGCCGCAGCCCGTCCGCGTCGATCAGCACGGGCACGTCGGCGGCCAGCACCTCGCCCACGTACGAGGCGTCGTCCCCGGCGCCCGGCCCGACGACCCAGGCCTGCACCCGCCCGGCCTGCTTGGGCCCCTGGTCGGACACGAGCACCTCGGGGAACCGCGCGATCACGGCGTCCGCGGCGGGCCCGACGTACCGCACGGCCCCGGCGCCGCCCCGCAGCGCCCCGGCGACGGCGAGCACGGCCGCGCCCGGGTACCGCGCCGACCCGGCCGCGATCCCGACCACACCCCGCCGGTACTTGTCGCTCTCGGCCCCGGGCACGGGCAGCAGCGCGGCCACGTCGGCATGTTGCAGGGCCTCCAGCTCGGGCTCGTCGGGGAGTACGTCCCCCAGCCCGATGTCGACGAGCCGCACGGACCCGGCGTACTCCCGAGCGGGATCGATGAGCAGGGCAGGCTTGTGCGTCCCGAAGGTGACGGTGAGATCGGCCCGTACGGCAGCCCCCCGCACCTCCCCGCTGTCCGCCTCGACCCCACTGGGCAGATCGACGGCGACGACGGGAACGCGGGCCTCGGCGACGACCGCGGCCAACCGCTCCGCGTCGGGCCGCAGCCCCCCGCTGCCACCGATCCCGACAATCCCGTCGACGAGGAGATCGGCCCGGAGAATGGCCTCCTCGACGGCGTCGACACCAAGAGCGGCGTTGACGTCGCCGGCGGCGACCACCCGCCCCCCGGCCCGCCGAAACGCTTCCAGCCCCCCGGCATGGGCCCGCTCGGGCGCGAGCAGTACGGCGGCGACCCCCGCCCCCCGCCGGGCGAGGCGCGCGCCGGCGTACAGCGCGTCGCCCCCGTTGTCCCCACTCCCGACGAGCAGCACGATCCGGCTCCCGTAGACCCGCCCGAGCACCTCCGCGCAGGCGGTGGCCAGCCCGGCGGCGGCGCGCTGCATCAGCGCCCCCTCGGGAAGCCGCGCCATGAGCGCCCGCTCGGCGGTCCTTACCGTGTCCACGCTGTAGGCAGTACGCATGGACCGAGTCTCTCGCGCGGGCGCGCGCCACCGCACCCGGGCACCGGGTCACCCCTCGGCGATCACCACGGCCGACGCGACCCCCGCGTCATGGCTGAGCGACACATGCCAGGACCGCACGCCCAACTCCGCCGCCTTCGCCGCGACGGTCCCCCGCACCCGCAGCCGGGGCTGCCCGCTCTCCTCGACGTACACCTCGGCGTCCGTCCAGAGCAGCCCGGCCGGCGCCCCGAGCGCCTTGGCCAACGCTTCCTTCGCGGCGAACCGCGCGGCCAGCGAGGCGACCCCCCGCCGCTCCCCACTGGGCAACAGCAACTCGCTCTCCACGAACAGCCGTTCCGCCATCCCGGGCGTGCGCTTGAGCGACGCCGCGAACCGATCGATCTCGGCCACGTCGATTCCGACCCCGATGATGCTCATGCGGAGCACCTTAAGGCGGGTGGAGAAGCTGACCTCGTCTTGACCCGGTGTTCCACGGGAGTTGGGGCCGGGGTGCGAGGGTGTGCGGCTGGTGAAGGAGCCGTACCCCTGTCCTAGTCCAAGGAGAGATGTATGCCCCGTGCCCTCAAAGCCGCCCGCAGAGCCGGCGCCGTGGCGCTCACGCTCACTGCCGTCGGATTCCTGTCGCCGTCACCGGCGCAGGCCGCCGTCACCTACTCGACGCTGGTCAACGGCAACAGCTTCCAGTGCCTGGCGATACCCCACGCCAGCGGCGCCAACGATGTCGTTCCGATCCAGTGGCCCTGCAGCGACGACGCCGAACAGCAGTGGTACCTGAAGCCGCAGGCCGACGGGCGCGTCACCATCATCAACAAGAACAGCCAGAAGTGCCTCGTCGTCGGGGGCGCGACAAGCGGCACGAAGCCCATTCAGTGGACCTGCGACTCGGACAACCCTCCGGGCCAGCAGGATCTCTGGATCCACGACAGCGACTTCCGCCTGCGCAGCATGTACGCCAACCTCTGCCTCGCCATCCCCAACTCCAGTACCACCAGCGGCATCGAGCCGATCCTGTGGACGTGCAACACGAACAACGACCAGACCTGGCAATGACCCGCGATCATGACATGCTCGCGCCCCAAGTACTGTTCCCCGTGACCCGTGTCCGCCGTTGCGGACGCGAACGCACGTCAACGGGAGAACGTACGCAATGAAGTTGAAGGCACTCGGAACCGCGGCCGCGGCCGTCGCGCTGGTCGGTACGGCGCTCACCGGCGGGGTCGCCGTCGCGCAGACCGCCTCCGCCAGCACCGCCGCCGCCCTGCCGACGGACTGCAGCAAGTTCCTGAGCCCGATCAAGCCCAAGGAAAGCGTCAACATCCGTACCAGCCCGAAGACTTCGGCCACGGCGATCGGCGTCTGGCCCAAGGGCAAGAGCGGTGCGATCTGCAACGACGGCAAGTCCTACAAGGGCGGCTCGTACACGGCCTGCGGCAAGACGAGCGACCAGTGGTACTACGGCAGTTACGGCTCCAAGAAGGGCTGGGTCACGAAGACCTGCACGTACTGACAGAACGGGGAGTCGGGCGGACGGCTGTGTGCCGCCCGCCCGACTCCCCGTCTCTCACTCCACCGTCACCGACTTCGCCAGGTTCCGCGGCTGGTCCACCTCGTTGCCCCGGGCGGTGGCCAGCTCGCACGCGAAGACCTGCAACGGCACGGTGGCGACCAGGGGTTGGAGCAGGGTCGGCGTCGCGGGGATGCGGATCAGATGGTCGGCGTACGGCACCACCGCCTCGTCCCCCTCCTCCGCGATGACGATGGTCCGCGCCCCCCGGGCCCTGATCTCCTGGATGTTGGACACGATCTTGTCGTGGAGCACGGATCGTCCCCGAGGGGACGGGACCACCACGACGACCGGCAGATCCGGCTCGATCAGCGCGATCGGCCCGTGCTTCAACTCGCCCGCCGCGAAGCCCTCCGCGTGCATGTAGGCGAGTTCCTTGAGCTTGAGCGCACCCTCCAGCGCGACGGGATACCCCACGTGCCGGCCGAGGAACAGCACCGTGTTCTTGTCGGCGAGGGAGCGCGCCAACTCCCGTACAGGTTCCATGGTTTCGAGGACCCGCTCGACCTCGCCGCCGATCTGCGCGAGGTCCCGGATGACGGCCCCGATCTCGTCGCCCCACTTGGTGCCGCGCACCTGACCGAGGTACAGCGCGACCAGGTAGCACGCCACCAGCTGGGTCAGGAACGCCTTGGTCGACGCGACCGCGACCTCGGGCCCGGCGTGCGTGTACAGCACCGCGTCCGACTCACGCGGAATCGTCGACCCGTTGGTGTTGCAGATGGCCAGCACCTTGGAGCCCTGCTCACGGGCGTGCCGTAGCGCCATGAGCGTGTCCATGGTCTCCCCGGACTGCGAGATGGCGATGACCAGCGACCGCGCGCCCAGGATCGGATCCCGGTACCGGAACTCGCTGGCCAGTTCCACCTCGCACGGGATCCGCGTCCAGTGCTCGATGGCGTACTTGGCGATGAGCCCGGCGTGGAAGGCCGTACCGCACGCGACGATGACGACCTTGTCGACCTCGCGCAGCTCGTGCACCGGGATCCGGACCTCGTCCAGCCGCAGCAGCCCCTCCGCGTCGATCCGCCCCAGCAATGTGTCGGCGACGGCCTTCGGCTGCTCGGCGATCTCCTTGAGCATGAAGTAGTCGTAGCCGCCCTTCTCGGCGGCGGAGGCGTCCCAGTCGACGTGGTACGAGCGGACCTCGGCCGGGGTCCCGTCGAACCCGGTCACCGTCACCCCGTCCCGCCGCAGCTCGACGACCTGGTCCTGCCCGAGCTCGACCGCCGACCGCGTGTGCGCGATGAACGCGGCGACGTCCGAGGCGAGGAAGGCCTCGCCTTCACCGACCCCCACCACCAAGGGCGAGTTCCGTCGCGCCCCCACCACCACGTCCGGGGCGTCGGCATGCACGGCGACCAGAGTGAACGCCCCCTCCAACCTCCGGCACACGAGCCGCATGGCCTCCGCGAGATCGGCGGTGGCGGAGAACTCCTCGGCGAGCAGATGCGCGACCACTTCGGTGTCGGTCTCGGAGGCGAGCTCATGCCCCCGCTCGGCCAACTCGGCCCGCAGCAGGGCGAAGTTCTCGATGATCCCGTTGTGGACGACGGCGACCCGCCCGGCGTTGTCGAGATGCGGATGGGCGTTCGCATCGGTCGGCCCCCCGTGCGTGGCCCACCGCGTATGCCCGATCCCGGTACCGCCCGCCGGCAGCGGCCGCTCCACCAGCTCCTTCTCCAGATTGACCAGCTTCCCGGCCTTCTTGCCCGCCGCCAGCCCCCCGTCCGCGAGCACGGCGACCCCCGCCGAGTCGTATCCCCGGTACTCCAGCCGCCTCAGCCCGGCCATCACCACATCAAGCGCCGACTGCGACCCCACGTATCCCACGATTCCGCACATGGGCGGCAGCCTAGGCGCCGAAAGCGGCCAAAACACGGCACGTCTTGCCCGATTTCGGAATTTGCACCCATGATCAGACCAGGCCGCCCACACCGAGCCCCACCATCGACCCGGAGAGCCCATGAGCGACGACCACATGACCGACGCCCCCATATCCGGCCTGCCGCCGAAAGCTTCGCCGGAGGTCGTCGAGGAGCGCCAGGCGCTGGCCGAGCGTGTGTGTCAGGAACTGCGGCTCGTAGGGCTCGCGGTGCACCGACGCGACCTCACCGGCGATCCGGACGTCCTGCCCGGCGTGGACGTACATGTGACGCCGTTCGTCGACGGCGGGGTGTACGCGAGCTGGCGCACGGACGCCGAGCTGCGCGATCCCGCGCTCGCTCTCTTCGCGGAAGGCATCGACTACTCCGACCCGCCCCCGGTCGTCCGCCACTTCAACAACGTGCTCCACCAGATGCAGACCGCCCTCATGGGGATCCTCGCCTCGGCGGGCTTCGAGGTCGAGGAGCCGGACCGACACGGTTTCGGGACCATGGTCCTGGTGACGGGCTGATGACACCCATCGAAGCGAGCCGCATGGTCATCGACCTCGTACGCGCCAACGAGGACCTCTTCCAGCACGGCGACGGCTGCCCTCCCGAGCTGATCGCCCGGGCGGAGGCCGAGATGGCGCTCGCCTTCCCGCCGTCGTACCGCCTCCTGATCGAGGAGTTCGGCACCTGGGAGACCCCGCCCACCGAATTCCTCGGCGTGTACCAAACACCTCTGGCGGGCGACAGACTGCTGGGCACCTCCGCGTACACCGTCGAGGACCGCACCGCACTCGGCCTCCCGCACCACTTCATGGTCCTCATGCACGACGACGTATGGGAGGTCGTGGTCCTCGACACCTCCCGGCCCGACGAGGACGGCGAGTACCCCGTCTACGCATGGAACACGGGCGTCCTCAACGGCGGCCTCATGGAGAAGATCGCGGACAGCTACGGAGAATTCGCACTGGCCGAGTGCCAACAGAAACTGAGCTGGAGCTGACCCCTCGCTCGCCCCCGTCCCCTCTTCCCCCCTCCCCCGCTCTCCCCCACGTGACGGACCCCACCCGCCACCCCGTTCAAACTCCGTTAACAATGGACTGTGATCTCTCCGGTCTCCCCGATGCCCCGGAGCGCCCACCGGCACAGGCCGGAGGCGACTCCCTACGTCGACCTCACCCGAGCCGAGTGGAGCGCGCTGCGCGACAAGACGCCGCTCCCGCTCACCGCCGAGGAAGTCGAGAAGCTGCGCGGTCTGGGCGATGTCATCGACCTCGACGAGGTGCGTGACATCTACCTCCCGCTGTCCAGACTCCTCAACCTCTACGTCGGCGCCACGGACGGTCTGAGAAACGCGCTCAACACCTTCCTGGGCGAACAGGGCTCCCAGTCCGGCACCCCGTTCGTCATAGGCGTCGCCGGCTCGGTGGCGGTCGGCAAGTCCACGGTCGCCCGCCTCCTCCAGGCCCTGCTCTCCCGCTGGCCCGAACACCCCCGCGTCGAGCTGGTCACCACCGACGGCTTCCTCCTGCCCACCCGGGAACTGGAGGCCCGCGGCCTGATGTCACGCAAGGGCTTCCCGGAGTCGTACGACCGCCGCGCGCTCACCCGTTTCGTCGCCGACATCAAGGCGGGCAAGGACGAGGTCACCGCGCCCGTCTACTCCCACCTGATCTACGACATCGTCCCGGACCGGCGCCTCACGGTCCGCCGCCCGGACATCCTGATCGTCGAGGGCCTGAACGTCCTGCAGCCCGCCCTCCCCGGCAAGGACGGCCGCACCCGCGTCGGCCTCGCCGACTACTTCGACTTCAGCGTCTACGTCGATGCCAGCGGCGACGACATCGAGCGCTGGTACCTCAACCGGTTCAAGAAGCTGCGCCAGACGGCCTTCCAGAACCCGGACTCCTACTTCCGCAAGTACACCCAGGTCTCCGAGGAAGAGGCCCTCGACTACGCCCGCACCCTCTGGCGCACCATCAACAAGCCCAACCTCGTCGAGAACATCGCCCCCACCCGAGGCCGCGCCACCCTCATCATCCGCAAGAGCACGGACCACAAGGTCCAGCGGCTGAGCCTGCGCAAACTCTGACGGCTACTCTGCCCGCATGCTCCACCTGCGCCTGATCACCCCGTCCACCCGTACCGACGACGTGGTCCGTCTGATCGAGGGGACGGTCGGCACCACCCACCTGGTCGTGCTGCCGGGCGCCGCCCGCGACCCCGCCGGGGACCTGGTGCTGTGCGACGTGGCCCGCGAGGCCGGCGACGAACTCATCGCCGGGCTGCGGGAGTTGGACCTGGACCGCACCGGTTCCATCGCCGTCGACAACATCGACCTGTCGCTGTCCGAGCGCGCGGACAAGGCGGAGGCGGACGCACCCGGCGAGGGCGCCGACGCGGTCCTGTGGGAGCACCTCGCCGACGCCTCGCACGAGGAGTCGACGCTCTCCATCACCTACGTCGCCTTCATCACGCTCGCCACGATGATCGCGGCCTGCGGTGTGGTGCTGGACAACGCGATCCTGATCGTCGGCGCGATGGCGGTCGGCCCGGAGTTCGGCCCGCTGGCCGGCATCTGCACGGCGATCGTGCGCCGCGCGCCCCGCCTCGCCCTGCGCTCCCTGATCGCCCTGCTCGTCGGCTTCGCCTTCGCCATGCTGGTCACGGTCGGCTTCAGCTACTTCATGGACGCCGTGGACCTGTTCAGCAAGGTCCGCCTGGAGGCCGAGCGCCCCAACACCAACTTCATCTACCAGCCCGACGCGTTCTCCTTCGTCGTGGCGGTCCTCGCCGGCATCGCCGGCACCCTCTCCCTGACCTCGGCGAAGTCCGGCCTCTTGGTAGGCGTGGCCATCTCGGTCACCACGGTCCCGGCCGCAGCGAACGCGGCAGTGGCCTTCACCTACAACGAGTACAGACAGGCCTGGGGCTCGACAGAGCAACTACTCCTGAACCTGCTGGGCATCGTCCTGGCAGGCACGCTCACGCTGCTCGCGCAGAAATGGCTGTGGTGGAACCAACGGCAACGAACAAGTGGGCGCAAGGTCAACTAACCCAGGGGCGCGGGGAACTGCGCGACAAGCCACAACGAACCCGCAGCCCGCACCACACAGATCCACGCACCCCGAACCCGGAACCAAGAACTACCCGAGCGCCGACTTCACCGCATCAGCCAACCGCCCCGCCACAGACCGAGCCTGATCAATATCCGCAGCCTCGACCATCACCCGAACCAACGGCTCAGTCCCGGACGGCCGAAGCAACACCCGCCCCGTAACCCCGAGTTCCCGCTCAGCCTCAGCAACAGCAGTCGCCAGCTCGGCAGAGCTGCCCACCCGCGTCCGATCGACATCCGGCACATTGATCAGCACCTGCGGCAACCGCTCCATCACAGCCGCAAGCTCCCGCAACGACCGCCCGCTGGAAGCAACCCGCGCCGCGAGCATGAGCCCGGTCAACGTCCCGTCCCCGGTCGTCGCGTGGTCGAGAATGATCACGTGCCCGGACTGCTCACCCCCCAGCGCGTACCCGTGCTCCTTCATCTCCTCCAGCACATAGCGGTCACCGACGGCGGTCTGAATGATCGTCAGACCCTCCCGCTCCATGGCCAGTTTGAAGCCCAGGTTCGACATGACCGTCGCGACAACGGTGTCGGCCCGCAGCGCACCCCGCTCCCGCAGAGCCAGCGCGAGTACGGCCATGATCTGGTCCCCGTCGACCTCGTCACCGGTGTGGTCCACGGCCAGACACCGGTCCGCGTCCCCGTCGTGCGCGATACCGAAGTCCGCGCCGTGCTCGACGACCGCCGCCTTGAGCAGCCCCAGGTGCGTGGATCCACACCCGTCGTTGATGTTGAGCCCGTCGGGCTCCGCGCCGATCGTGATGACCTCGGCGCCGGCCCGCGAGAACGCCTCCGGCGAGACCCGCGAGGCAGCGCCATGCGCCTCGTCGAGGACGATCTTCAGCCCGTCGAGCCGGTTCGGCAGCACGCCGATCAGATGGGCGACGTACTGGTCGAAGCCCTCGTTGTAGCGCCGCACCCGGCCGACGCCCGAGCCGGTCGGGCGGTCCCAGGGGGCACCCGTGCGGTGCTCCTCGTAGACCGCCTCGATCCGCTCCTCCAGCTCGTCGTCGAGCTTGTGCCCGCCGCGCGCGAGGAACTTCAGTCCGTTGTCGGGCATGGCGTTGTGGCTCCTTGCGGACATAAGGGTCGTGAGGGGGCTGCATGACC
>NZ_JBSFLV010000094.1:0-36976 GCF_053599215.1 Streptomyces sp. NPDC001002
CCCCGCTCGCGCTCACCTTCGCCTCCGCCACGGCGTCCTTCCACCGCGTCCGCCCGGTCGCGAGCCGCAGCCAGGTCAGCGGGTCGGCACCGGCACGCGCGACGGACAGACGTACAGAGGGACTGGTTCCAGATGCAGATCGACCTGGCGGGACGCACCGCCCTGGTGACGGGCTCGACACAGGGCATCGGTGCGGCGATCGCCGCCGGACTCGCGCGCTCCGGCGCCCGGGTGGGGGTGAACGGCCACGACGAGAAGCGGGTCGGGGAGGCCGTGGCCCGACTGGCGGCCGAGGTGCCCGGAGGGGCCTTCGTGCCGGTGGCCGCCGACGTGGCGAGCGACGAGGGCGCGCAACAGGCCCTGGAGGCGCTGCCGCAGGTGGACATCCTCGTCAACAACCTCGGCGTCTTCGGCTCCGCCGACCCGCTGGAGATCAGCGACGAGGAGTGGCGGCGCTACTTCGAGGTGAACGTGCTGGCCGCCGTACGGCTGACCCGGCTGTACCTGCCGGGCATGACGGAGCGCGGCTGGGGCCGGGTCCTGAACATCGCGAGCGACTCGGCGATCGTCATCCCCGCCGAGATGATCCACTACGGCATGTCCAAGACCGCGCTCCTCGCGGTCGGCCGCGGCTTCGCCAAGCAGGCGGCGGGCACCGGCGTGACGGTGAACTCGGTCATCGCCGGACCCACCCACACAGGCGGGGTGGAGGACTTCGTCTACGAACTCGTCGACCGGGACCTGCCCTGGGACGAGGCCCAACGCGAGTTCATGCGCAAGCACCGCCCGCAGTCCCTCCTGCAGCGGCTGATCGAGCCCGAGGAGATCGCCCACATGGTCGTCTACCTCAGCTCCGACCAGGCGTCGGCGACGACCGGCGGAGCGCTCCGGGTCGACGGCGGATACGTCGACTCGATCCTGCCCTGATGGCTGACGGTCGCATACATCGGAGGAGTTGAGCCGCCCGGTCTACGTCGTGGCTGCTCTGTGGCTGTGAAATTCGTTGACAGGTTCACAGAGACTGCCTAGGTTCCCCCAAGACACCCGATGTATCGACGATCCATCAGGCTTGGGGGACAACGATGACCTCGCAGCCGCGGACGCGCTCGCCGCGCCCGCTCAGATCCGCGGTCGGCGCGTTATGCGCCGCGCTGGCGGCCACCCTCTGTATGACGGCGCCCGCCCGGGCCGACCACAACGCGACTCACGATCACGTCTGGTCCGTGTCCGGCCCCGAACGCACCGCAGCGGCCCATGAACCACGCGCCCGAGTGTCCCTGGACGACACGACCGGCGCCCTGACCCTCTCCGTGACCCGTGCCGGCCGAACGGTCATCGAGCCGTCACCCGTCGGCATCGTCACCGAACAGGCCGACCTCTCCAAGGACTTGAGGTTCCTCCACCGCAAGGACCGGCTGGTGAAGGAGCACTACCGGGCCAAGTCCGGCAAGCGGCTGGACCGCCGGGTCCTGATGAACGAGACGCGCCTGTCGTTCGCCACCCCCGCGGGCGCGCGGCTCGACCTCGTGGTCCGCGCCTCCGCCGACGGCGTCGCCTACCGGTACGTCCTCCCCGCCGGCCACGGAGACGTCCTCGGCGAGACCTCCGCCTTCAACCTGCCGCCGGACGCGAGCGCGTGGCTCGGCACCTACCGGGTCGACAACGAAGGCCAGTTCAACCAGTACACCGCCGCGACCGCACCCACCGGCGACTACTCGGACCAGGCACTCTTCGCCACCGACGGCGGCTACACCCTGCTCGCCGAGTCCGACCTCACCGGCGCGTACTCCGGCGCCCGGCTCGCCCACACGCAGGGCACCGGCACGTACCGCATCAAGCTCGCCGACGACCGGGTCCACACCGACGGCTCCCTCGCAACTCCCTGGCGGGCCATGGTCACCGGCGACCTCGCCACCGTCACCCGGTCCACCTTCACCGACGACCTCGCGCCCGCTTCCAAGGTCGCCGACACCTCCTGGGTCCGTCCTGGCACCGTGCTGTGGACCTGGCTCGCGGGCGGCCGCGCGGCAGGCCAGAGCCTCGCCGCACAGCAGGCCTACGTCGACTACGCGGCCCAACGCCACTGGCCCTACGAGGCCGTCGACGCGGGCTGGTACTTCAAGGCCGACGAATGGGACACCACGGACCCGAACTGGCAGACGAACAGCTGGCTGCCCCGACTCGTCGACTACGCACGCCCCAAGGGCGTCGGCATCATCGTCTGGATCCACCAGCGCGACCTCGACACCCCCGAGGAACGAGCTCAGTGGCTGCCCACTCTGGAGCGCTGGGGCGTCAAGGGCGTGAAGATCGACTTCATGAACTCCGAGGCGCAGCCCATGCTCCAGTGGTACGACGCCATCCTCGCCGAGACCGCCGCCCACCACCTCATGGTCGACTTCCACGGCTCGACGATCCCCAAGGGCATCCAGCGCACCTGGCCGCAGGTCATGACGCTGGAGGGCGTCGGCGGCGAGGAGAAGCGGACCAACACCTCCGCCCACCTCACCACCCTGCCCTTCACCCGCAACGTCATCGGCTCCATGGACTTCACCCCCGGTGGCTTCCAACGCGTCGGCCAGCGCCCCAACTCCGACGCGGCCGAGGTCGGACTCACCGTCGTCTACGAGTCCGGCCTCCAGATGCTCGCCGGTACCCCGGAGTCGTACGACACCCGACCGCTAGCCCGCGACTTCCTCGACCAGATCCCCGCCGCCTGGGACGACACCCGGCTGCTGGCCGGACAGCCCGGCCAGGAGGCCGTCCTCGCCCGCCGCAGCGGAGCCCGGTGGTTCCTGGGCGGGGTGTATGCGGGGGCCGCCCGCACGGCGCAGGTGCCGCTGACCATCGGCCCGGGACGATGGCTGGTGGAGACGATCCGTGACGGTGCCGACGGGCTCGTGCGGGATCGGCAGGTGCTGCGCGGCGGCGACACGTTCGACGTCGACGTCGTGGCGGGCGGTGGCTTCGCGGGTGTCGCCTGCCGTTGGCATCCGGGTCTCACCACCTGCTATCGCTAGGCGTACGGCACCGAAACTCACTGGCGAGCCCGCGTCCTGACGGACGAACATGGCCCGCATGAGTGACCAACCCGCACGATGGACCCAGGCGACCGTCTACCCCGACATGTGGGCGAACCCGGACGACGACCCCCGCAACAACGAAGGACCCGGTCCGGACGGCGAACTCGCCACCATCGAGGACGTCCTGACGAACTACCGCATGACCCTGCGGATGAAGTGCGAGGGCCTGGACGCCGAGCAGTTGGCACGTCGGTCGGTTCCGCCGTCGACGATGTCACTGCTCGGCCTGGTCCGGCATCTCGCCGAGGTGGAACGGGACTGGCGGAACTGGATCACCGACGGCGACCCGCTGCCGAAGCTGTACGGCAAGCGGGACGCGGACTTCGACGAAGCCGTTGGCGAACAGACCGTGGTGGACGCCGCGTTCACCGATCTGGAGCGCGAACAGGCCGCGACCGACGCCGTGTTGGCCGAGCACGAGGAGGACCTGGGCGAACGTCTGGGCAAGGACGGGATCGCGGTCCGGGAGCTGCTGGTGCACCGGATCGACGAGTACGCCCGGCACTGCGGGCACGCGGACCTGCTGCGCGAGTGCGTCGACGGACGGGTGGGTCAGTAGGTCAACTCGCGCCTCACCCCGTGGCCTTGAGCACGGTCGTACGGCCTCCCAGCGCGGCGGAGAAGAGGTCGGTGACCTGTTCCAGCGCCGTGGCCGTGGCGGGGGCGATCGTCGGGGTGCCGTCGTCGCCGACCGTGATGTCCTTGTCGAGGGTGAACCACCCCGGCACGATGTGCGCGGCGCCCATGGAGCTGAGCACCGGGCGCAGGGCGTAGTCGATGGCCAGAACATGCGCCGTGCTGCCACCGGTGGCCAGGGGCAGCACGGTCTTGCCGGTCAGCGCGTACTGCGGGAGCAGGTCGAGCAATGACTTGAGCAGACCGGAGTAGGCGGCCTTGTAGACGGGCGTGCCGATCACCACACCGTCGGCCTGCTCGAACAGGGCCGTGGCCGCGGTGATCGCCGGATGCCCGAAGTCGGCGCCCAGCAACGCCTGCGCGGGCAGGGTGCGCACCTCCAGCGGGGTCACCTCATGGCCCTGGAGGCGGAGCCGGTCGTCCAGGTGACGGAGCAGTCGTGTGGTGCGTGAGGTGGGGGAGGGGCTGCCGGAGACGGACAGGATCGAGGCCATGAGCGGACCTTCCGGGGTCGGGGTTCAGACGGTGTACCGAGCGGGCGGGCGGACGGTCACCAGGCGCTCGACCGCACCGTGATCAGCGGCCGCAGTTCGTTGCGCAGGGTCTCCAGGAAGGTGACGACTTCGGCGGCGACCGAGCGGTGCTGGAGGTCGTTGAGCACGTCGTGGTGCGCGCCGTGGACGACCGAAAGACGGGCGCTGGGACGGGACTTGGCCGTGCGGGCGAGCGCCTCCTGGTCGGCGAGAGGATCGGCGTCACCGACCAGGAGCAGTACGGGGACGGCGGCCTCGCTGTCGTAGGCGGCGGCGAGCACGGCCTCCGGTATCGCCTCGTCCAGCGAGCCGCGCCGGACCTCGGGGTCCTGGGTCAGGGTGCCCCGGTGGGCGGGGCAGGAGGTGCGGACGTCGAGTTCTTCGTCCCAGGTGCTGGTGCTGGTGCTGGTGCTGGTGCTGGTGCTGGTGCCGGTGGCGGTGCCGCTGGCTGTGGCTGTGGCTGTGGCGCCAGGGGTTCGGCCGGGAAGCCCCGCGAGGACCACGGCGTCGGGCCGACTGTCGGGTGCCCGGTCGAGCAGTGCGGCGATCGCGGCGGCCCCGGAGTCGGCTCCGACGAGGACGACGGGTTGTACGACGCCGTCGTCGGCCGCCGTGCCCTCGGCTGCGTCGGTGAGGCGGGCGGCGAGGTCGGTCAGATCCTCGGAGTCGAGGTCGGGGGCGTCGATCACGCGGACGCGGTAGGCATCGGCGGCGAGCCGCTTGCCGAAGCGGGTGTAGGTCGCCCGGGTCTCGCCGCGGCCGGGGACGACGATGACCGTGCCCCGGACACGGAGGCCCTCGGGGCCGAAGTAGTCGCTGTACTGGGTCATTTCACACTCCTGCGGATACGGGCTCGGCCGGCCGTGCGGGCTGCCAGCCCAACGCCGGTGCCACCTCGGTCGCGATGAGTTCAAGGGCGCGGACGGCGGCGTCGTGGTCGGGGACGGCCGGGTTGAACTGGGTGATCAGGTCGGTCGCGACGGGCAGCACCCGCTCCTGCCCGAGCGCTGCGACGATGTCGTCGGGATGGCCGTAGAAGGAGTGGAAGCGACGCAACGCCTCGTCCCGGTCGAGGCCCTTGGGGAACGCGCCGTGCTCCGCCATGCGCAGCGCGGCCCGGTGGACGTCGTCGCCGATCGCCGCGAGCGCGGTACGCCGGTCCTTGGCCGGGAACACGAACCGGGACAGCCCGATGCGCGGGCGGTGCGGCCGGTCCCAGGCGGCCAAGTAAGCGTCCACCCAGGGCCGTTGGACCTCGTCGGTGGGGGCGTCGAAGCCGTAGGCCGCCCGGTTGAGCAGCAGATTCGAACCGCTCCGCGCCGCGTACTCGGCTCCCTGGGCGCTGAACACCCCTTGCCAGACACGGTCGTTGAAGTCGCCGGGCCCGGGCTGGATACGGAAGCCGGGCGTGCCCACCTCGCTCCCGCCGAGGGCCCGGCGCACGATGTCGAGGTTCTCGCTGGTGAGTTCACGCTTGCGGGCCACGTCCTTACCGAACGCCGCGTACTCCACCTCGCTCGATCCGCTGCCGGCGCCGAACTCCACCCGGCCCCCGCTGAGCGTGTCGACGGTGGCGATGTCCTCGGCGAGCCGGACCGGGTCCTCCAGCGGGAGGACGGTGATGGCGGTACCGAGCCGGATGCGGGTCGTACGGGCCGCCGCGTGGGCGAGGAAGGTCCAGGGCGAGGACAGTCCGCCGCCTCCGAGAGGGACATGGTGCTGAGCCACCCAGCCGACGTCGAAGCCCAACTCGTCGGCCACGACGAAGAGTTCCTGGGCGTTGCGGTAGGTGCGGGCGATGTCGTCGTCGCGGCCCTGGACGTGGGTGAGGAAACCGAGCCGGAAGCGTGGTCTCTCGCTCGTCATGGCGTGCCGGCCCTCTCAGTCGTTCACGAGCTGGCGCTCGCGCGAGTGACGGTTGGCCGGGATCGGCAGACCGAGGTTGCCGCGCAGGGTGTCGGACGTGTACTCGGTGCGGAACAGGCCGCGCTTCTGGAGGAGCGGGACGACACCGTCCACGAAGTAGTTCAGCTCCTCCTCGGTACGGAAGGCGAGGTTGATGCCGTCGAAGGCGCGGGCCTCGAACCACTGCTGGATGGTGTCGGCCACGGTCCTCGGGTCCCCGACGAAGGGCGACTGACGGAACTGGTTGATGGACTCGGCCACTTGACGCAGGGTCAGCTTCTCGGTCCTGGCCCGCTCGATGAGCTGCGAGGCGCCCGTGCGCCCGCCCTTCTCGGCGAGGTGGGCGACATCCGGGAAGGGCGCGTCCAGGTCGTGCACGCTGAAGTCGTACGCCCCGAAGGAACGGCCAAGGAGCGCCAGGTTGCGGCCGAAGTCGTCGTCCTCCTCGAAGATCTCCCGCTCCCGGCGGCGGGCCGCCTCGTCGGTGGCGGCGACGACCGGGCCGCCGTGGATGAGGATCTTGACGTGCTCGGGGTCGCGGCCGTAGGCGGCGGTGCGCTTCTTGACGTCCGCGTAGTAGTCCCGCGACGACTCCAGGGTGCCCCCGGGCGCGAAGATGCCCTCGGCGACCTGGGCGGCGAGATCGCGGCCCTCCTCGGACACGCCGGCCTGGAAGATCACCGGCTGGCCCTGCGGGGAGCGGGAGAGGTTCAGCGGGCCCGCGATCTTGAAGTGCTCGCCCGCGTGGTCGAGTTCGTGCAGCTTGGCCGGGTCGAGGAACACGCCCCGCTCGACGTCGGCCGGGAACGCGTCGTCCTCGTACGAGTCCCACAGCCCCCGGGCGACCTGGACGAACTCCAGGGCGCGGCCGTAGCGGGTGGCGTAGTCGAGGTGCTCGTCGAGCCCGAAGTTCTTCGAGGTCCCGGTGTCGAAGCTGGTGACGACGTTCCAGCCGGCCCGTCCGCCGCTGATGTGGTCCAGCGAGGCGAAGCGGCGGGCGAGGTTGAAGGGCGAGTTGTAGGTCGAACTCGCCGTGCCCACCAGGCCGAGGTGCTTGGTGTGGGTCGCGACCGCCGACAACAGAGTCAGCGGTTCCAGGCGGTTGAGGTAGTGCGCGGGGTAGGTCGAGTTGATGAATTGGCTGTCGACGATGAACAGGGCGTCGAACAGGGCGTGTTCGGCCGTCTGGGCCAGCCGGATGTAGTAGTTGATGTCGATGCTGGCGTTCTTCGCGACGCGCGGGTCCTTCCACAGGCCGTGCTGGCCGGGGCCGCCCACGCCGTAGGGGTGCAGTGCGAGGTGGAGCGTGCGGGACATGGCTGTTCCTGTTCTGTGAAGGGAAGTCGGGGGGTGCCAGGAGTGGCTGTCAGGCGTGCAGCAGGGCGCGCAGGGCCTCTCGCTCGGCCCGGTCCGCCGCAGCGCTGTGCAGGGTCGGCGCGGAGCGGACGAGCAGGCGCGTGTAGGGATGCCGGGGCTGGTTGATGACGTCGGCAGTGGCACCGACCTCGACCAACTCGCCCTGGTACAGCACGGCGATGCGGTCGGCGACCCCGGCGACGGACCCCAGGTCGTGGGAGATGAAGACGAGGGCCACCCCGTCGGAGCGGAGTTCCTTGAGGATCTGCAGGATCTGGACGCGGTTGGCGGAGTCGAGGGCGCTGACCGGCTCGTCGAGGATGACCAGTCGCGGCTCGGTGACCAACGCCCGTGCCACCGCGACCCGTTGACGCTGGCCGCCCGACAACTCGCCGGGCAGCCGGTCGAGCAGCTCGGCGTCGAGCCGGACCCGGTCGAGGAACGCGCGCACCCGCGGCGCCGCCTCCTGCCGGGACACGCCCTGGATCAGCAGCGGTTCGGCGAGGGACGCCTCGACCGTCACGTCCGGGTCGAGACTGCGCAGGGGGTCCTGGAAGACGTACTGGATCACACCCCGGCGACGCAGCGCGCGCCACTGACGATGTCCGTACGCGCCGACCTCCTCGCCGTCGATCACGATCGACCCCGCCGACGCGCGCACCAGACCGAGCGAGGCCCGCGCGAGCGTGGACTTGCCCGAGCCGGTCTCGCCGATGATCCCGACGGTCTCACCGGGCGCGACGCTCAGGGAGACGTCGTGCAGGGCACGACGACGGCGCCGGCTGAGCCCGTAGTGCACTTCGAGGTCGGCGATCTCCAGGACGGAGTCGGTGGGTTCCCCGCTCATGAGTCCTCCTCAACGCTGTGCACAGCGGGCTCTACGGCTTCCGCCGCGAGGAACTTGTCCAGGCCGTACTGCTCGTGCTCGGCGATCAGCAGCCGGGTGTACTCGTGCTGCGGGTTGTGGAGCACCTGGTGAGTCGGACCCTGCTCCACAACTTCGCCCTGTCGCATCACCAGGACCTCGTCGCAGAGTTGGGCGACGACGGCCAGGTCGTGGGAGACCAGGACGAGGGCAAGCCCGGTCCGCTCGCGCAGGTCGGCCAGCAGGTCGAGGATCTCCGCCTGGACGGTGACGTCGAGCGCGGTCGTTGCCTCGTCGGCGATGAGGATGCGCGGGTCGGCGGCGATCGCGGCCGCGATGAGGACCCGCTGGAGCATGCCGCCGGAGAGCTCGTAGGTGTACTGGGTGTAGACCAGTTCGGGGTCGCGTAGATGCACCGCGTGGAGCAGTTCGACGGCCTCTCGACGCGCCTCGCGCCGCTTCAGGCCCTTCTTGACGCGGAGAACCTCGCTGATTTGCGCGCCGACGCGGATCGACGGGTTGAGATAGGACGCCGGGTCCTGGAAGACCGCGCTGATCGTGGCGCCCCGCAGGGCCGTCCACTGCGCCGACGAGAGGCCGGAGATGTCCTGGCCGTCGATCTCGATCGAGCCGCCGGTGACCTCGAAGTGGGCGGGCAGGATGCCCAGCGTGGCCCGGCAGGTGAGGGTCTTGCCGCTGCCGGACTCGCCGACGATGCCGACGGCCCTGCCCGGCGTGAGCGTGAAGCTGACGCCGTGCACGATCTCGTCGCCGGCGGCCTGGTCGCTGATGCGGACATCGCGTACGGACAGGACGGGCGTCGAGTGAGAAGCCTGGCCGACGGACTCGGTCGAGCCGGCACCGGTCTCCTCGACCGTGGCCCTGTCGTGCTGCTCGGGCTCGGTGAGGACCTTCTCGGAGAGAGTTGCCATCACACACCTCCGGCGTGAACGTGAGCGAGATCGGCATCGGTCCCTGCGCGGCGATTGGCGCGCGCCTTGCGGTTGTTGACCAGCGCGCGGCCCGCCTCGCCGGAGACGTCACGGATCGCGTCGGCGAGGAGATTGCAGGCCCACACGGTGACCATGATCAGCAGGGCGGGCACCAGCGGCGCCCAGGGCTGCTGGGTCAGATAGCCGAGGTCCGAGGCGAGCAGGCCGCCCCAGGTCGGCGCGGGCGGCTGGACGCCGATCCCCAGGAACGTAAGCGTCGAGACGATGACGAAGCCGACGCCGATCGTCTGGGCGAGCGCCACCGCGATCGGCGGCAGCACCTTGACCCACACGTGCCGGCGGACGACCCAGCCGATCGAGGCACCGGAGATGAGCGCCGCCTCCACGTACGGCGAACGGGCCACCGCCAGCGTGGCGGCGCGGGCCACCCGGTAGAACAGCGGCGACACCAGCACCCCCGTGACCAGCATCGCCTGGGTGATGCCGTTGCCGAGCAGTGCGACCACGGCGACGGCGAACAGCAGGAAGGGCAGGGCGACCAGGGTGTCGGTCAGCCGGAGGGTGATCCACTCGAAGACCCGGCCGAAGTACACCGACAGGATCCCGGGGATCGCCCCGACGGCCAGTGCCGTGAGCGCGACTTCGAGCGAGCCCAGCACGCTGACCCGGGAGCCGTCGAGCAGGCGGCTCAGCACATCGCGGCCGAGGTAGTCCGTGCCGAGCCAGTGCGCGCCCGAGGCGTCGGCGAGTGTGTCGGAGCTGGTGGCGAGGGGGTTGTCGGGCGCGATGAACGGCCCGAGGACGGCGAGCAGGGCGATCACGGTCAGGATCACGAGCGCGATCCGGCCGGACGTCAGGGAGAGCACGCGGCGGACCATGGTCACACCCCCCGCTGGGACGCCGGCGTCACACGCGCCAGCACCAGGTTGACGATGAGGTTGAAGGCGACGACCAGGACGATCGACACCACGAGTACGCCCTGTACGGCGGGTACGTCACCGGCCTGGGCGGAGTCGTTGGCGAAGCGGCCGAAGCCCTGGAGTCCGAAGATCCACTCGGTGACGACGGAGGCGCCGACCAGCGTGGGGAACTTCAGGCCGAGCGTGGCGAGCGCGGGGCCGAGGCCGTTGCGCAGCACATGCCCGAAGAAGATCCGCCGTGGACTGAGCCCTCGTACGACCGCGCCCGTCACGTAGTTCTCGCGGTAGGCGGCGATGAGGCTCGTGCGCAGTTGGCGGGCGACGTCGGCGATGACGTCGAAGCTCAACGCGATGGCGGGCAGGGTGATGTGGGCGAGCCAGGGACCGAAGCCCTGAGCCGCCGGGATGTAGCCGGCGGACGGGAACACGTGGAGTCCCACCGCGAAGACCGCGACCAGGACGATGCCGACGACGAAGGCGGGCATCACCGAGATCACCGTGACGAAGCCGGTGATCGCGCGGTCGACCCAGGTGGTGCGGCGCAGGGCCGCGATCGTGCCGAGGGCGAAGCCGGCGACCACGCCGATGATCAGCGCGAAGGTCGCTACCGACAGGCTCACGCCCAGGCCGAGGCCGATGAGGGTGGAGATGTCGGCGCCGTTGGTCCAACTGGTGCCGAGCTGCCCGTGCAGGACGCCGCCCAGCCAGTCCACGTACTGGACCAGGAAGGGCCGGTTGAGACCCCACTGGGCTTCGACTCGGGCTACCGCTTCCGGAGTTGCTTCCTCGCCCAGCTGGATCCGCGCCGGGCTGAGCCCGCTCAGTGACCGCAGCGCGAACGTCACGAACGTCGCGACCAGGAACACGGGCACGAAGATCGCGATCGACCGGGCGAGGGTGACCAGGACGCGGCCCAGCGTGCGCCGCGTCCGGGTCGTGGCGGCCGGGTGACGTACGTCGGTCCGTGTGGCCGGTGCTTCCGTCGTCGTCATGGCTTGCCCCCTCTCTGTAGTGGCTGTCCGGGTTGTGACGGAGTGTCAGTTGGCGCCGATGGTCACGCCGGTCCAGTCGATGTGGGCCGGGTTCTTGGGCAGGGCGGAGATGGACTTGCTCTTGGCGATGAGGTTGGGCGAGGAGTAGGTGAAGACCAGCGCCTTGCTCTGCAGACCGGCCCGGGTCGCCGCCTGGAGGACCTTCGCGTAGTCGGGCGAGTCCAGCGGGGTCTGGCGGACCTTGGCGATGGCGGCCTCGAAGCCGGAAGGCTCGTACGGTGTGCTGAGGTTGAGCGGGCCGTTCGGGCCGAAGTGCGCGGTGAGGGTCTGCGCCGCGGAGTCGCGGCCCGTGGTGCCGTAGATCGAGAAGGTGAGGTCCTTGGCGAAGAACGGGGTGGCCCAGTTCTTGTCGATCTTGATGTTGACGGTGATTCCGACCTTCGCCAACTGCGCCTGGACGATCTCCGCTTGAGGGTCCTCGGCCGGGATGACGAGGTCGAGCTTGATCTGGCCCGCCTTGTAACCGGCCTCGGAGAGCAGCTGCTTCGACTTGGCCGGGTCGTAGGCGTAGTCGTTCGCGGACTGCGGGTCGTAGGCCACATAGCCCTTGGGGAACGGCTGGTTGGTCGCCGAGCCGTAGCCGAAGGTCAGCTTGTCCACGAACTCCTGGCGGTCGATCGCGTAGCGGACCGCGTCGACGACCTTGTCGTTGTCGAACGGCGCCTTGTTGACGTTCAAGCTGATGTTGTTGGCGTTGAAGCCGGGCTGGACGAAGACGTCGAGCCCGGCCTTCTTGGCGGCTTCGGCCTGACTGGGCTTGATGTCGGCGAAGTTGTAGACGCCGGTCTGGAGTCCGGAGACGACCGTCGAGGCGTCGGGTGCCGAGGTCAGTTCGACGTTGTCGATGTGGATGTTCTTGGCGTCCCAGTAGTCCGGGTTCTTCTTCAGTAGCACCTTGGTGCCCGGCACGAGCTGCGTGACGGTGAACGGGCCCGCGCCGACCGGGTTCTGGTCCAGCTTTGTCGGGGACTTGGCCGCCTTCGGGCTGGCGATCTGGAGCACGCGCTCACCGAGGAGTTGGGGGATCTGGTAGTCGACCTGACTGAGGTGGAGTACCGCGTCCAGGCCGTTGGCGTCCACCGACTTGATCGAGGTGAGGTCGCCGAAGAGCGCGGAGTTCTTCTGCTTCTGGGCCCGTTCGATGGCGGCCTTCACCGCCGCCGCGTCGACCGGCGCGCCGTCGCTGAACTTCAGGTTCGGCCGCAGATGGAACGTGATCTGGTCGCCCTTGGCGTTGTACTCCCAGCTCTTGGCCAGGTCGGGCACGGCCTTGCCGGTCTCGTCCGTGCGGGTCAGCGAGGCGTAGACCAGGGCCAGTTCGCGGAACTGCGCGCCGCTGCCGCTGACCACCGGGTCCCAGTGGGTGGGGAAGTAGGAGGAGGTCCACTTCAGCGTGGCGCTGCCGCTGGCCGCTGCGGAGTCGCCGCCGCAGGCGCTCAGCGCGGGGACGAGCACGGTGGCGAGGGCGGTCCCCAGGGCGGCGGCGCGCAGTCTGCCGGGGCGGAAGGCCGCCTGGTGACTACGGGGCGTGAGTCGTCCGGACATCATTTTTCTTTCTTCGAGGGCTCCGGACCGCGCCGGGGCAGCGGAAAGGGAGCGAGGGCGGCATGCCCAGGGTCCGGACGACGCTCGGGCCGGGACGGACATGCCGGTGCGGCTTCGGTGCGCACATGGGCATGCCGCGCTCGGGACACGAGGCGTCGGCGGATCACGGGGGAGAGCCGGGAAGCAGAAGAGGAGGAGAGGAGCGACTAGGCGCGAGATGCGGGGCGCGAGGAGACGGGCACCGGTCGGCGACGCGGCAAGGGGCCGGTGGCTACGGGAGCGGAGTCAGGCGCCTGTGGGCCGGGGGCGGCGGGTCAGCGACAGAGAGCGCTGCAGGTGCGCCGCAGGTCCACGTAGCGGCACACCACACCGGGGTGCGTCGTAAGCATGCTGCTCATCCTGGGGGCAGCCGTCGGCGGCTGTCAATGGACACCAATTGGTGTCTCATTCGGCGGACGAACCCGACCACTGGTCGCGGGACGGTCCCTGACCGCTGGTCCCGTGCAGACCCTGACCGCTGCTCAACGGCCCGTCAGGGTGCGGTCGGTGCGCCGCGCCCGACCGCGGGGTGCGTCGCGGCCTCCTCCGAATGCAGCCACAGAGGCCCGTTGCCGGTCTCGACGCGGACGGCGTCCGCCGGGGGCCACGAGCCGTGGGTCAGCAGCCGGCGTTCCGGATCGGTCAGGCTCCGATACCGCGCGAGCGCGTCCGTCGGAGCCGACGCCACAGGGTCCGACAGCAGCCCGGGACATACCTCGTCGATCGCGGAGGCGTACTCCTCGTACGTCCGCCAGCCGGGCACGACGCGGTATCCGGCGGGGCCGCGGACGAGCAACGTCGGTAGTGCGTACCGGAGTTCACCGTCGGCCGTCTCCTTGGCGGCGCCGGGATGAGGTGACCCGTCGCGCACGGACAGCACTTCGTCGACCGGACGACGTGCCTCGGCGCGGTCGGCGCGCACGCGTTCCAGCACCGTGTCCGACGCCGCGTCACCGGCCAGCCGCTCAACGTCCAGACCGGGCACGCCCGTTACCGCCGACAACGCGACTACGGGTGTGTCGGCCGGCTCCCCGAGGACGAAGACGGTCTCCCGCAACCGGCGCAGCACCCGCTCGGCCACGACGTCGCCCTGCGCCTCGGCGGCCTTGGCGACCAGCGAGGAGGGCCACGAACTCGCCGCCACCCGGCTCAGCTTGAGCGCTCGCGGCGCCCGCGTATGGGCGGTGATGTCCTCGACGTACCGCGTGTACCAGGCGGTCTCGGCCGCGGGATCGGGTGCCGGGTCGTCGTCGTGGTCGAAGAGGATGCAGTACGCGCGACGCCACCGCACCCGACCGCCCAGCGTGGCACGCAGGCGGCGGAAGACGGGGTCGGATCCCCAGGCCCACGGACACAGCGGGTCGGTGTACTCCACCACCTCCACCTGTGGCTCCGACGTCGGTCTCTCCGGTACGACCGTCACGCGGCTCCCTTCTCGGTCAGCCCCGCTCCCGCCCCCGCTTCAAGAGGAGTCGGCAACAGCGCGGCCAGGGTCGTCCCGCCCAGGATCGCGGCGGCGTCGGCCTCCAGTTGGCGCCACACCCCGGGCAGTCCGGAGGCGGGACCGGGGTAGTCGAGCCCGGCGAGGGACTCACCCCGCAGGGTGATCAACTCGCCGTCCACGGCGCGCGCGACATCGAGGAGCGTGATCTCGTCGGCCGGCCGGCCGAGCCAGTAGCCGCCTTCGCAACCGCGCTGACTGCGCACCAGACCGGCCTTCCGCAACTCACCCACGACCGACTTCAGGAAGCGGAAGGGGATCTGCTGGGAAGAGGCCACGGCCTCGCACGTGAGAGGGCGGGCGGGTTCTCGGGCGAGCTCCAACAGGGCCCGCATGGCGTAGTCCGCCTTCGCGGAGATATGCATGCGCACATCATGCCCGACGGGATGCCCGCCACGTAGGTCTCGGCCGGTTCCGCTCCCACATTGCGGGAACATTGCCGCAGGTGAAGGACAATGGACACCTCTTGACATCCTTTTCCGGGCGGCTCTAGCGTCCGAGCCATGAGCGAGCCGCTGACGACCCCCGGCGAAGGTTTCCACCCCCACCTCCACGACGACCCCGGGCAGCCGGCGGCACCTCTGCACACCCGCCTCCACCACGTCCGCGCCGACGCCCTCGACGGGGATACGGCACAGACCGGAGGGATGCGCAGGTTCGCCGCGGTCAGCGGGAAAACGGTCGGCTCCGAGAAGCTGTGGATGGGCCAGACGCATGTAGCCCCATCCACGTCGTCCTCCGACCACCACCACGGCGAGTCCGAGACCGCGATCTACGTGGTGAGCGGGCACCCCGAGTTCGTCTTCCTCGACGACTCGGGCTCGCGGCCGGAGGAGGTACGCCTGCGTACCGCCCCCGGCGACTACATCTTCGTCCCGCCGTTCGTGCCGCACCGCGAGGAGAACCCGGACCCCGCCGAGGAAGCCGTGGTCGTCATCGCCCGCAGTACCCAGGAGGCGATCGTGGTCAACCTGCCCCAGCTGTACGCGCTTCCGTCCGACGGGGCCTGAATCTCCGGGAGTTGGGCTCGCGGGTGTTACGCGCGCGGACGCTCAAGGGTGAGGAGCAGACCTTCGACGGCGCCGGGACCTATCCGGCCCTTCACGTCGGCGGCGGTGATCGCCTTGAGTGCCCAGCCCTCCGCGGCATGCTTGTTGAGGGTCTTCTCCAGCTTGTCGCTGTCGAGCGCGTCACCGATGAGTGACTCCCTGAAGGTGACGACCTTGTACTCGTAGGCGTATGCGTTGCTCATGGCTGCGGTGTCCTTTCGCGTCGGCCGGAGTGGCCGGAATCAGCCAATCACGGGGTGCGGTTCGGCTGTGGCGGTGGGGTGGAGTTGCCCATTGGGGCAGTTGGCCGCCCCGGGGACGACGAGGCGATGCTCAGCCCGCCGGGGTGCGCCGCACCACCTTGCCCTGCCCGTCCGCCTCCAGTGAGGCCGTGCCCTCGGAGCCGGTCACGCCGATCCTGAGGGTGAGGGAGCCGGTGAGGTTGTCGGCGGTGACCTGCCAGCTCTGCGGGGAGTGGACGCCGAGGGTGGTCGTGGCCTCCTTGACCAAGGCGGGGATGCGCTCGAACGGCAGGGAGCTCGGGTCGAACTGCGGGGCCTGCGTGTCGGAGGGAGCGAACACGACCGACAGCAGACGTTCCTGTACGACGACGGTGAGCGCGGGGCGTTGGGCCTTGCCCTTGGTGAGCGAGTCCATGGCCCGGCGCAGTTCGCCCTTGTCGAGGAACGACTGGGACGGCCCGAGCGCGACCGTGGCGGACCCCGACGACACGACCGTGGTCGACGACGAGGAAGAGACCGACGAGTCGGGCAGCCGCGCGGAGGCGTCCTGGTCGAACAGGTCCGCACGGAACACCAGGACCACGAGCGCCGCGCCGAGCAGCAGACCCAGGACCGCGGCGAGCCCGAAGGCACACCCCTCCGGTGACTCGCCCGGCACGGCGGGCCCAGGCACCGAGTCGATGTGGGCCCCGGCCGCCCGCTCCTCCCACTCCGGCGTCGGCCGCTTCACGATCTTCACCCGCCACGGACGGTCGGGCGGATACTGGACCACCACGATGTCGCGCGGACGGTAGTCGGACAGATCGACGAGGTTGATGCTCTGCGACATCCGCAGCCGGTACGCCGGCGCGTCCTCCGGTGCGACGGTCAGCTCGAACCGCACCGGTACGTCGCTCGACTCGCTCCCGATGGCCTCCAGACTCTCGATCATCGCGAGAGCCGTACGCGGCACGACGGCCGCCTCCCGGGCCCGCCGCGGCCTGCCGGCGAGGTAGTACAGCAGGCCGTACACCGGGGGCACGACCCATCCGGCGATGAACAACGGCCAGTTCTCGATCACCCCTCCGACGATCAGAGCCGCGAACGACGCCCCGACCACACCACCCGTCAGAAACCCTCGGGCAAGGGCGGCGGGAACCTTGTACGTAGGCGTGGGTGCCGCGCCCGTGATGATCGTCATAGCCGCGATTGTGCCGGTCCGGGGTGACGGCCGGTAGACCTGTGGATGACCTTGGCCCGCCTGACGACGATCGGGCCGCCCACTTCGGTCTTCGATCCCGCCACCTCGGTAAACTGCCTAGCGCGGTGACGCCCACAGCTCGGAGGAGACCCGGATGCCGGCAGACGAATCGTCCGTCTCCGACGAGGCGGCCGCAGTGAGCGGGACGTCCGCGGCGCCGGTTCGCCAGGTGTTGTCCGACAGTGTCTACGAGGGCATCAAGACCATGGTCATGGACCATGAGATCGCCCCGGGCGCCCGGGTCGGCATCGAGGCCGTCGCGCGCACGCTCAATGTGTCACCGACCCCCGTGCGCGAGGCCCTGGCCCGCCTTGAGGCCGACGGGCTCGTCGTCAAGCGGTCCCTGTCGGGATACCGGGCGACCGAGTTGCTCACCCGGCAGGGGGTGGAGGAGTTGTTCGAGATGCGGCTGCTCCTGGAACCGCGAGCCGCCGCACTGGCCGCCCTGAACGCCGACGACTCCCAACTCGACGCCATCGAGGGGATCCTGGAGGACATGCAGGCCCACCCCGGCCCCGCCGGGACGTACGCGGCGTACCGCGATTTCGCGGCCCTGGACCAGCGTTTCCACGACGCGATCGCGGAAGCCGCCCACCGGCCGCTCCTCGCGGACGCGGTCCAACGGCTCCACGCGCACCTGCACGTCTTCCGGCTCAGCAGCCTGCAGAGCGAGGGCGATCCGACCACGGCGGAGCACGGGCGAGTGGTACGCGCGATACTCCGCCGCCGGGCCGAACGCGCGGCCGAGGCGATGGCGGAGCACCTCACCCGCAGCCTTGAGCGCCAACTCGACCGGTTCGAGTCCTGACATCGGACGGCAGTGAGGCCCCCTGAGGCTCCCTCTTAAGAAGGTGCCTCCGCCAGCGGGAGGCCTACTCCATGAGGAACACCTGCTCCGTCGACGCCCACCACTCACCCGGCGCCGCTTCCTCAACCGGCTCCTGGCAAGGGGCCGTCAGCTCCCACCACTCCTGTGTCGCCGGGTCCTCCGCCATCAGGGCGAGGTCCGCCTCCAGGTCCTCCCCGTGGTACTCGAAGTAGCTGAACAGCCGGTCGCCGAGCAGGTGGATCGAGTAGTTGGCGATATGGGCGCGCCGGATCTGATCGAGGACGGGACCGGGCACGGAGCGGTGCAGTTCGCGGTACTCGTCCAACTTCTCGGGGCGGACGCGAATGACCTGAGCGACGCGCTTCACGCGGTGGCACCCTTCATCGATACCGGGGACACGACCGAGACGGCGCGGTCGTGGATGACGCGGATGATCTGTCCGCTCATCCGATCGTAGTCGTGGTCGTTGTCCACCTCGCCGCGGATGCGGTGGTCGGCCATGACGACGACCCGGTCGGCCAGCGTGATCATCTCCGCCAGGTCGCTGCTGATGAGGAGGATGGGCAGACCACCGCGGGCCAACTCCCAGATCAGTTCGTGGAAGGCGTGCTTGGTGCGGACGTCCACGCCGACCGTCGGCTCGTCGACGACGAGCAGCTTGGTGTCCGCCGCGAGCCACTTCGCCAGGCTGACCTTCTGCTGGTTGCCGCCGGAGAGTTCACCGGCGTTCTGCTGGAGCCCGGAGACACGGATGCTCAGGCGGTCGACGAGATCCTCGGAGACCTTCTGTTCCTCGCGAGAGGAGACGTATCCCAGGGCCCGCGCGAGCCTCTTCCACACCGTCACCGTGATGTTCCGGACGATGGGTTGCTCCAGGAAGACGCCTTCCTCCTTGCGGTTCTCGGTCAGGTACCCGATGCCGTACTCGTGCAGGGCCTCGCGTGGCGAACCGATCTTCGCCGTCTTGCCGTAGACCTGGATCTCGCCACCGGTGACGCGGTCCAGGCCGAGGACGGCCTTGACCAGTTCGCTGCGGCCCGCGCCGACCAGCCCGTAGAGGCCGACGATCTCCCCGGGGCGGACGCTGAGCGAGATGTCCTCGTGGCCCGCCGCGGTGGAGACGCCGGTGAGGGACAGCGCCGGGGCCGCCGAGGTGTCCACGGTGCGCGGTGCCATGTCCGTCACCGCGTGGGTGCGGCCGACCATGAGGGTGACCACGTCGTCCTGGGTGTGCTCGGCGAGCGGGGCCGATTCGAGGACGGAGCGACCGTCGCGCAGGACGGTGACGGTGTCGCAGACCGCGAAGACCTCCTCCAGCTTGTGGCTGACGAAGACGACACACGTGCCGCGTTCCGTGAGCCGCCGTACGACCTCGAAGAGTCGGTCGGCCTCCTGCGGAGACAGGGACGCGGTCGGCTCGTCGAGCAGGAGGACCCGGCTCTCGGTGTACAGGGCCTTGGCGATCTCCACCAACTGCTGCTGCGCGACCGACAGTTCGCGCACCGGGCGGTGCGGGTCGATGTCCAGGCCGAGTTCGGCCAGGCAGCGCTCGGCCGGGGCGGTCATCGCCTCCCGGTCGACCAGACCGCGCCGCGAGGGCGGATTCTGGAGCGTGATGTTCTCCGCCACGGAGAAGCCGGGGATCAGGTTGCGTTCCTGGTGGACGACACCGATCCCGGCCCGGGTGGCGTCCAGTGGGGAGCGGAGATGGATCTCCTCACCATCCCGCACGAGCCTGCCGCCGTCGGGTGTGTGCACCCCGGTGATGACCTTGATCAGCGTCGACTTGCCCGCGCCGTTCTCGCCGAGCAGCGCGTGTACCGAGCCGGCGGTCAGCCGCAGGCCCACGCCGTCGAGAGCGCGTACACCGGGGAAGACCTTGACGATGTCCTCGCACTCCAACAGGACGTCTCCCCGCGCCACTTCGTCCGCCGAGCCGCTCTCCGGCAGACCGTCTTCCGACGACAGGATCTCGCTCATCGGGTGCCTCCCGTCGTGGGCAGCGCGCCGGCCGGCTGCGGTCCACTGTCCGGTGGCACGGGTGGGGTGCGTCCGGGCGCCCGGCCCTTCTTGTCGAGGTGCGTCTCGCGCATCCGGCCGCCGACGACCGTGCCGAGCACGACCACGCCGATGAGGAAGTTGACCCAGCTCGGGTCGAGTGAGTACTGGGCGCGCGCGGTGTCGATCAGGCGCATGACGAAGGCGGCGAGCACCGTGCCGAACACGGCCACCGAGCCACCGGTCAGGGCGACCCCGCCGATGATCGGCGCCGCGAAGCTGGGCAGCAGCCAGTCGCCGCCGACACTGCGGTTGACGCCGGGCAGCGAGGCGGTGGCGGTCAGCGCGGCGATGCCGACGAGCAGTCCCGACAGGGTGTGCGCGAGGATGATCTGCCTGTCCGTGGAGATGCCCGACAGTCGGGCGGCGAGGGGGTTTCCACCGGCGGCCAGCAGCCGTCGTCCGGCGACCGTGCGGTACATGAACGCGGCAAGGAGCGCCGCCGCGACGAGCGCGGTGACGAAGACGAGCGGGATGTTCAGCGGCGCGTCGCGCCCGAGGTCGCGCAGCGTGGGGGAGTACCCGTCGATGGTGCGCGTCCCCGACAGCCGGTACTGCGCCCCGAGCAGGATCGTCATCGTGCCGAGCGTGACGATGAACCCGTTGATCTGGGTGGCGACGATGAACACACCTGTCACCAGCCCGATCAGGGTGGCGCTCAACACGCCGATCAGCACGGCCAGTACGGCGGGGACGCCGTGGTCGGCCATCAGCACGCCCATCAGACAGGCGCTGAAACCGCCCAGGGCGCCGACGGCGAGGTTGAGCTGCCCGACGCACAGGGCCACCATCTGGGCCAGCCCGATGAGGATCGGCGTGGCGAGGTACTGGAGGAAGGTGCGGAGCGAGGGCCCCTCGAAGAAGTCGCCGGACGAGGAGATGCCCAGGGCCAGATAGCCCGCGAGGACCACGCAGAGCAGGGTCATCGTCGTGGAGCGGGAGTAGCGCCGCAGCGCGGGGAGGGCGGCGGCTCCCCGGTCGTGGAGCGTGGTCATGTGGAGCGCACCACCTTGCGATAGGACACGACGGTGCGTACCCGGTCTGCCGACAGAGCCAGCAGCAGGATGCAGCCGAGGTAGATGTTGAGGCTTTCGAGGCCGACCCCGAGCAGGTCGAGGCCCTTGCGGATCACGCCGACCAGCGAGGTGCCGAGCAGGGCGCCGATGACGGAGACGACCCCGCCGGTGAGCAGGGTCCCGCCGAGGACCGCCCCGAGGAACGAGGGCAGCATGAAGTCGTCGCCGATGGAGGCGCTGAACGTGCCGGTGCCGACGGCGGCCATGAAGCCGGCGAGTGCGGCGAGCAGTCCGGACAGGCCGTGCGCCAGGACGATTCGGCGGCCCGTCGGGATGCCGGACAGCTCGGCGGCGGCGGGATTGGCACCGGTGAGCAGCAGTTCGCGTCCCATGCGGGTACGGGCGTACAGGAAGCCGAGGACGACGAGTGCCAGCACCGTGAACTGGGCCATCTGCGGGATGGCGGGGGAGCCACAGACCGGCCCGACGCAGATGTCGGCGAGCGAGTAGGAGCGCAGCTCCGCGAGCCCGTCCGGCCGGGTCGTGAACGCGGCGTTGTCGGTGAGGGACGAGTACAGCAGCGAGACCAGACCCAGCAGCGCGAAGTCCATCGCCAGCGTCACGACGAAGGAGCTCACGCCGGTGCGGGCGATGATCCAGCCGGTCAGCGCGCCGATGACACAGCCGGCGACCAGACACAGCAACAGGCCCAGGACGAGCGGCAGATGGAGCCGGTCGTAGCCGAACCCGGCGAAGAGCGCGCCGAAGGCGGCCATGCGACCGACGGCGAGGTTCATGTGCCCGATGGAGAGCACCACCATCTGCGCGAGGGCCACCACCGTCAGCGTCGAGATGTCCCTCAGCAGCGGGAAGAGCACCAGTCGTGCGTCGAAGAAGGCCGGCCGCAGGGAACCGAAGAGGATACTCAGCGCGACGATCAGCACCAGCAG
Organism: Streptomyces sp. NPDC001002; assembly: GCF_053599215.1. NCBI lineage: Bacteria > Bacillati > Actinomycetota > Actinomycetes > Kitasatosporales > Streptomycetaceae > Streptomyces > Streptomyces sp. NPDC001002. The sequence continues at coordinate 21,773 of NZ_JBSFLV010000094.1, forward strand.
GCCCAGCCTCTGGTTGACCCAGAACGGCAACCGGTGCGCCGGGCGCGCCCCTTCGGTGGGGCGGTCCGTCCCGCTCTCTGGCTCGGTGACGGCGGCCGTCTTCATGACACCCTCCGGTCCTCTAGCGCGTCCATGTCCCAGTCGATGCCGATGCCCGGCTCGTCCGGCGCCACGGCGAGACCGTCCTGGACGGTGAGTTCGGTGCGGGTCACGGCGCGCAGCTGCGGGATGTACTCCACGTACGCGCCGTTGGGGATCGCGGCGACCAGGCTGACGTGCAGTTCCATCAGGAAGTGCGGGCACACCATGACGTTGAAGGTCTCCGCCAGGTGCGCCACCTTGAGCCACGGGGTGATGCCGCCGACGCGGGCGACGTCGACCTGCACCACCGAAGCTCCGCCGGTCTCCAGGCAGTTGCGGAACTGCATCGGGGAGTACATCGACTCACCGACCGCGATCGGGATCCGGGTCGAGCGGGCGAGGGTCGCGTGGCCGCTGATGTCGTCGGCGGGCATGGGCTCTTCGAGCCAGTACGGGTCGAACGGCTCCAGTGCGGCGGCCAGTTGGACGGCACGGGACAGCGACTGCGACTGGTTGGCGTCCGTCATGATGTGCAGCGCAGGGCCGACGGCCTCGCGGACCGTGCGCAACCGCTCCGCGTCCTCGGCGATGTGCGGCTTGCCGACCTTGATCTTGACGCCGGCCCACTGCGCGTCCTTCGCCGCGAGGGCTCCCTTGACCAGGTCCTCGGTGCTGAGGTGGAGCCAGCCGCCCTCGGTGTCGTACACCGGGACGTGCTGCCGGTGACCGCCGGCCAGTCGCCACAGGGGCTCGCCGGCCCGCTTGCAGCGCAGGTCCCACAGGGCGGTGTCGACCGCGGCGAGCGCGAGCGAGGTGATGGCACCGGTGGTCGTCGCGCGCGTCACGCCGAACAGCTCCTGCCAGAGCGCCTCGACGTTGCGCGCGTCCTTGCCGGCGAGGAGCGGCAGGAGGTGGTCGCGCAGGAGAGCCAGTACGGAGGTTCCGCCGGTGCCGATCGTGTAGGCGTAGCCGGTTCCTTCGAGGCCGTCCGCGGTGGTCAGTCGTACGAGGATCGTCTCCTGCTTGACGAACGACTGCACGGCGTCGGTGCGGTCCGTCTCGACCGCGATGTCGGCCAGCAGGGCCGTGGCGTCGGTGATGATGCTCATGTGGTGTGGCGGCTTTCTTTCGTCCGTGGCCCGGGCGTTCAGCGGCAGTTGAGGTACGTGTCGGCGAACTGCTTCTTCAGCTCGGCGGTCTTGGCCTGCCGTGCGCTGTCGTAGTCGGCGACGTTCGCCTTCGTCACGACGAAGGATCCGGAGTCGACGATCTGTCCGGGCTTCGCCATCGTGCACTGCTTGGTCTGCAGCAGCGCGAGGGCCCAAGTACCGATCTCCGCCTGGCCGACGGGGTTCTGCACGACCGTCGCGGTCACGGAGCCGTTCTTGATGGAGCTGAGGATCTTGGCGTCGTCGTCGATCGCCACGACCTTCGCCTTCGACCCCGACTCGCGCACGGCCTCGGCCGCGGCGACCGCCGGGTTGTACGCGGTCGAGACGATGCCCTGGATCTTCGAGCCCTTGGCCGCGAGCAGGTCGGAGACGGCCTTCTGCGCGGTCTGGAGGTCCTTGTCGATGTCGGTGATGGTCTGCAGCAGCGTCACCTTGCCGCCGGTCTCCTTCACCGCCTTCTGTACGCCCTTCATCCTCAACTGGGTGTTGGCGTCCACGTTGTTGCCGGTGAGGTGGACCAGCGCGCCCTTGCCGCCCATCGCCTTGATGGCGGCCTGCGCGGCCTTGTAGGCGGCGAGTTCGACGTCCGTCGACAGACAGAAGTCGGCGTCGTTGGTGCCGCCGGCGGGGCAGGACGCGAGCGAAGCGACCGCGTAGCCCTGGGACTTGAGGTCCGCGAAGGTGGAGTTGATGTCGGTCGGGGAGACCCCGAAGATGCCGAACGCGTTGTAGCCGCGGGCGGCCAGCGTCGACAGCAGGTCGTTCTGCTTCTGCTGGTCCCACTCGGCGGTCTCGTCGAACGTCACGTCACCCAGGCCGAGGGTCTTCTTGGCCTCCGCGCCGGCCGTCTTCCAGGGCTGGAAGTAGGGGTGGGCTCCACCGGGCACCAGCGCGACCTTGGTCTTGGAACCGTCGGCGAGCTCGGCCGACCCGCCACCGGTCCGCGTGGAGGCGGTGTCGGCCGCGCTCGGGTCGTCCGAGTTCTTGATGGTGCAGGCGGCTGTCGAGGCGGCGAGGAGGAAGAGGGTGACGGTGGCTGACAGCACGGATCTACGACGGCTCATGGTGCTTGCCCCACTTGAATCAAATAGGATTTCGGTTGCCCGTGATGCTGGGGGAGGGGTGATTGCCACGTCAATACCCGTGCAGCGATTGCCGCTCCGTCGTGATGGAGCTAGATCACATAGGATTTCAAGAGGTGTTGAGGGACGGACAGGACGTCCGCCCCTCAACCACCGGCCTCAGTCCGAGACGACGGACGTGTTGAGACCCTTGTCGTAGTGATTGCGCGCGATCCGGACGTCCGAACTGCCGTGGAAGACGAACAGCGGTGAGGTGTACGGCGGTTGATCCGCCTTGTCCAGCCGTCGGACCGTGTTGCCGGTGAAGGTGAACCCGCCGACGCTCTTGGCGTTGACCACGGTCACGTCACCGATGTCGAACGAGTTGTGCTCGACCGAGATGTTGTGGTGCACCGGGTTCGCCGGATCCACGACCTGATTGGTCGGCTCCACGAAGATGACCGGACCACTGGGCCGCGTGAAGGAGTTGTCGCGGATCGTCAGGTTGGAGACCGGCCCCGACTCGTACCACTGGTACGCGTCGGCGGAGACGTAGATGCTCGCCATGGACATCGCGTCGAACCGATTGCCGGTGATCAGGACGGGCTTGCGGGTGGTGACGAGGATGCCGCGGGTCGGCACGTTGCGGAACACGTTGCCGGAAATGACGACCGACGGGGTGGCCGTGATGTTCTCGACGACCGTGCCGCCGATCTCGGTCCCGGCGGGGACCGGCCGGTCGAAGGTGACGGTCATCGTGGTGAGCGGCTTGTCGTGGTCCATCCCGCTCGGCCCGTCGACCGCGGTGACCTTGGCGTGTGCCGGGGTCAGCTGGGTCATCGTGCGCTTGGTGGTGAACTCGACCTCGTCACCCGGGGCGAACTGCGGGAACCCCGCGGTCTGCGGGTGCTTGTAGGCGAGCGTGAGGGTGTTCGGCCCGGGCTGCCCGACGACTTCCAGATAGGTGCCGTGGATGTTGATCGGGTCGTCGTGCGGGCCGTCGAAGACGCTCCGCGTGATCGAGACCTTGCCCTTGACGCCGGACATCTGCACGAAGTCCGCGAACGAGGCGGTCGAGCGGCCGGACTTGGGATCGGGCGCGAAGTTCACCTTGTCGATGGAGATGTTCTCGCTGAACTGCCCCACCACACCGAACGATTGGAGGTAGTACGCGTTCATCGAACGCATCGTGACGTTCTTGGACTCCCAGATGAAGGCGCCCGGCTCGGTCCGCTCGATGAGCCGCATCTGGTAGACGAGCCCGGCGTCCGTCGGCTGTGTCGCGCCGTTGTACTCGATGCGGATCTTACGTCCGCCGAGGTCGGTGACGGAGGCGACGTCGTTGAACAGCGGGTTGTCCGCACGCCAGGTCTTCTGCGCCTTGGGATCGTGGACCTGCGTGTACTGGAGCCCGTCCGTGCCCGACCAGTACGGCTGCCCGGTGACCGGGCTCTTCTCGCCGAGCCAGGTGATGTGCGTGCCGTTCACCTCGTACGGGCTGCCGGCCGGGATCTTCAGGACGCGGTAGGCGTGCCCGTCGGCGACACCGGCGGTGGCGACGGTCGCGTCGATGACCTCGGGGGCCGCGTAGTCGAAGGAGAAGTTCTGGAACGTCACATTGGTCGAGCGGATCGACGCGAACGCCGTCTGCAGACCGTGGTAGACGAGCTTGGCCCCGCCGCCGTCGACGGTGACGTCGTGCATGTCCTCGATGAGCAGGCCGATCTTCTTGTCCCGGTAACGCTGGTCGGCGCCAACGGTGTTGGAGACGTACAGCTCACGCGTCTCGGCCCGCTCCGGGTAGATCTGGTAGGTGCCCTTGGAGAAGACGACCTTGACCGGCCGGTCGCCGTCGACCTTCTTGGCGTGCCGCAGCGCCGCGGCGAAGGCGGGCGCGGAGTCTTTCTTGCCGGTGGGGTCGGCCCCGTAGTCGTCCACGTCGACCACCACCGGTCTCGCCTTGTGCGCTGCGGCCGGCGCCGCGACGACAGGGCTGGCGGCACCTCCGAGCAACGCGAGCGACAACCCGAGAAACACGAACCGAGACTTTGGCATAGCCCCTCCGGAGCATCCATGAGTCATGAAACACCCGATGAATAGGTGAAGTTTCCGCTACTTGATCAGCCGGACCTCCGGGCAGAGTGTCCTTAGATCCGATGTCTAGGTCAATGGTCCGGACGAGCAACCGCAACCGACGCCCATGGCCGGCGCCTCACTCCGTCCTCGGCGCCGCCGTGCTCGCGCGGATCACCAGCTCCGGGTCGAAGAGGAGCTCGCCGACGGGCACGTCACGGTTGCCGACCAGGGCGAGGACGCTGCGGGCCACCTCCGAGGCGAGGCGGTCGGCCGGCTGGCGGACCGTGGTGAGCGGCGGGTCGACGAAGTCCATGATCATGGCGCCGTCGTAGCCCACGACCGACACATCGCCCGGGACGTCGTACCCCTGCCGGCGCGCCCCGCGGATCGCGCCCAGCGCCATGTAGTCGCTGGCCGCGACCACGGCCGTGGCGCCCCGGCCGAGCAGCGAGATCGCGGCGGACTGTCCGCCCTCGACGGTGTACGACTGCCGCACCACCCACTGCTCCGGATCCTCCACCCCGCGCTTGGCGAGCGAGGCGATGAACCCGCTGACCCGCCGGTCGGCCGGACGGTTGCCGACCGGACCCGACGCCATGCCGATACGGCGGTGACCGAGCCGGTAAAGGTGGTCGACGGCGAGTTCGGCGGCCAGCAGATCGTCCGTGGAGAAGACCGGCGCCTCGCTCACGCCCTCGAACTGCCCGTTGATCCCGACGAACGGGATCCTGCGGGAGCGCAGCAGCTCGTACGCCCCCGGGTCCGAGCCCTCGATCGTGTTGCTGGCGGACAGGAAGACCACGGCGGCCACGCCCCGGTCGGCGAGGGAGGTCAGGAAGTCCAACTCCTGTACCCCGCCCGGGAAGCACGGGCACACGACCGTCTTCAGTCCGTGCGGGGCGAGCGTGGACTCGATCCGTTCGCAGATGTCCGCGAAGAACGGGTTGGAGACGAGTTCGGTGATGACCGCGACGAGCTGTCCCCGCGTCTGCCGCTCGTAGCCCAGGTCGGTCATCGCCTGCTCGACCGCCTCGCGCGTTCTGCGCGACACGCCCTGGCGCCGGTTGATGACGCGACTGACCGTGGCCTCGCTCACCTGCGCCCGGACCGCGACCTCGGTGATGCCGACCTTCATGCGGTTCCCTCCGTCGCAACGTGCGATGAGCCTCGACTTGCAACGATCGGACGAAAACTTTCAGCCCAATCGTCCAGGGAAGATAGCAGTGAGTCTGCGTGTCTTCCATGTTTCTTGCGCATGACCATTGAATCGCCTCTTCCGCCCCTGTTAGCTTTCCGCCACCACGCGGCCGTCCGCACCCTCGCCGTGACTGAAGACCCGGGAGACCCGATGAAGCCCTCAAGGCTCATGCTGCTCACCGCTGTTGCCGTGATCGTGCCGATGGCGCCCGCGCTGTCGGCCACGGCGTCGGCGGACGGCACCTCCGCCGCCCGCCCCCAGCTGGCCATCCCGGACCCGGGCTTCGAGAACGGCGGCACGGGCTGGACCTTCACCTCGGGAGCCGGTGTCGGTACCGGCAACCGGCACGGCGGCGAGCGCTTCCTCTACCTCGACGCCGGCGCCGGCAAGAGCGGGCAGGTGACCATCGTCGCGCCCAGGAACGGCAGTTACGACTTCTCCGCCTGGATCGGCAGCGCCGGCACCGGCGGCACGTACACGGTCAGACGCAACGGCCAGACCGTCCAGACGATCACGCTGCCGCAGCACCCCGGCTACGCCCGGTACACCATCAGTGGCGTCACGTTGAAGACCGGCGACCGGCTGCAGATCGAGTTCGGCTCCGGCACCGCCTGGGTCAACGCCGACGACCTCATGATCTCCCCGGCCGCGTCCGCCGACCCCAAGGTCACCTCGTCCGACCCCGAGGTCGCCGAGATGTTCGACTGGGCCAAGAAGAAGGCCAACAGCTGGGCGCAACTGCCCGGCACGGTCGGCCCGATCAACGTGGACGAGTACCAGGTCGGCGGCACCGGTACCGCGACGTACGGGCCCACCTACTGGGCCGGGTACGCCAACCGCAGCGCCTACTACTCCCGTGACATGACCCACCAGTTGGCCGGCGCGCACATCATCGGTCTCGACGACGAGAACGAGAACATGCTCCGCTCCTACGCGGCATCGGCCACCGCCGAGCACAAGTACTTCCCGGTCTGGTCTCTCAACTTCGACGCGAAGACGTACCTGAGCATCGACTACAAGACCCCGGACAACTTCGTGCGCGAGGTGCCGGCCACCTTCGAACTCGTCGAGAAGGCGGCCCAGGCCTACCTGTGGACCGGCGACCGCAGATACGTGGACGACCCGGCGCTGTGGGAGTTCTACCGGCACGCCACCGACCAGTTCATCGACCTGCACAACTCCGCCGTGGACAACGGCAAGGTCAAGGTCGCCGAGGGCACGGGCAACGGCATCTTCCAGGGCGCCGCCAGCTACAACGAACAGGACGGCGACGGACTCGCCGAGGCCGGTGACGGCATCGCCTCCGAGTACCAGGCGTACCTGGCGATGGCCGTCCTCGCGCGCGGCAAGGGCGACACCAAGCTCGCCAAGACGTACGACAAGAAGGCCGCCGACCTCAAGAAGTACTTCAACGACACGTGGAGCGGCACCGGAACCGGCGCCGACATGGTCCGCGCCTACACGCTCTCCGGCACCCCGGTCACCGGCTGGGGCAAGGAGAACAGCGTCTTCATGCCGATGAAGCAGATCATCGACCCCGGCCCGCGCAACGACGCCTACCTCGACTACATCCAGGCGGAGGAGCTGGGCCCGAACGGCTCGCCCAACATCGAGTCCACGACGTACCTGCCGGACATGTTCTTCAAGAACAACCGCAACGACACCGCCTGGCAGTGGATGAAGAAGATCTACGGCGAGCGGGAGATCCAGCACATCAACTCCAGCCAGGGTCCCAACGGCGACTACCCCGAGGTGTCGTTCACGCTGGTCAGCCAGACCGTCCAGGGGCTGATGGGCATCACCCCGGACGCGCCGAACCACAAGGTGACCACCCAGTCTCGGCTGCCCTCCGGCATGAAGTGGCTCCAGGCGGCGGACGTCTCCATCGGCACGGGCTCCGTCACCGTCCGGCACGACGGCGCGACGAAGACCACGCTGACGAACAACGCGCGCAAGGGCTCCTACCAGTGGGAGGCCCGCTTCGCCGGGGTCCACAAGAAGATCACGGTGAACGGCGTCCCGCAGCGCGTGCACACCAAGAAGGTCGACGGCGTGACCTACACCTATGCGACGCCGACGGTCCGGGCCGGGGCGACCACGGTGGTACGGGTTTCCGACTGACGCGGACGCCCGTCCCACCCGTCCCGACGCCGGGCCGCCGACGCCCGGCAGCAGCCGACAGCCCGTCCTCCCCACCCTGAGCCAGGAGGACGGGCTGTCGGCCTGTGCGGCCGGTGGTGCACCGGGTCCGTCCCGCCGGGCTTAAGTACGTGTTAAACGCGCCTTATGCATTCGTGGAATTCCGCCCTCCTCTCAAGAAGCCGCAGGTCAGGGGAGTTTGGCGGCTTCGCGTTCCGGTTGGCGGGAGCAACGATCGTGCGTATCGTCGGGGCCCGTCGACGGCGCACGGCGTGCGATTGAGAGCGCTCTCAGGTCTCGGTGCGTCCACACGCGGGTGGTGTGCCGTCACGGCTCGACCTGAACGCCCCCCCACAGACAAGGTGAGTTATCGCCATGACGCCCCGTCACCAGCGCAACCTGACCCGCCGCAAGATGATGTTCGCCCTCGGAGGCGCGGCCGTGGCCGCTCCGGCCATCGCCGCCATCGCCCCTCACGCGTTCGCCGACCAGGCGGCGGGCCGGGCCGCAGCGGCGGCGGGCCCGCTGCCCATGACCGTCGTCAACAACAGCGGTTCGTTCGACAACGCCTCCGTGCACCTGTACGTCGTGGGCAACCTGGACGGCAAGCAGGTCAGGCTCACTCCCGGGGGCGAGGCCGTCCCCATCGCGGTCTCCGACAACGGCGCCGACGGCTTCACCGACTACGCGATCCCGCTCGCGGGCAGCGGCGCGACCACGCTGTCCCTGCCGTACATGTCGGGCCGCATCTATGTGGCACTGGGCCAGAAGCTCAAGTTCAAGGCCGTGACGGACGGCAACGGCGCCGCGGCCCTCCAGTACCCGGCCGGGTGGGTCGAGTCGGACCCCAACTACGGAGTGCTGCACGACTGTGCGGAGTTCACGCACAACGCGGCCGGCATGTTCTGCAACACCACCATGGTCGACATGTTCAGCGTGCCGCTGGCGATCCGGCTCACCGGCGACAAGGACCAGACGACGGGCACCCTGCGCGCGGGCGGCCGGGCCGCCGCCTTCGCCGCCGTCAAGCAGATCGAGGAGTTCGCTCCGCTGATCGTCGACGACACCCGCATCATCGCTCCCGGCCACGGCCTGGACGCCGCCCTCTTCGCCAAGGACTACTTCGCGCCCTACATCGACGAGGTGTGGAGCACGTACACGGGCAAGGACCTCAAGGTCACCACCAACGCGGGTACGTTCACCGGCCGCGTGCGCGGCGACCGCCTCACCTTCGACGGACCGGCGTCGGTGTCCTTCGCCAGGCCCACCACCCGTGACGTCCTCTTCTGCGACGGCAATCTCGCCGCACCCAACGACGGCACCACCGGACCGGTCGCCGCGGTCCTGGGCGCCGGCTTCAACCGGTCGACGCTGCTCAGCAGCAGCGACCAGCCGACCACCGACCCCGCCGCCTTCTACCAGGGCGAGTTGACCAACCACTACGCGAAGGCGATCCACGCGGCGACCGAGGACGGCAAGGCCTACGGATTCGCCTTCGACGACGTGGCGGACTTCGCCTCCTACATCCAGGACACCGCCCCGACCGGCTTCACCCTGACCCTGTCCGCGTTCTGACGCCTGCCGGTGCTGCGGGCCGAAAGGGGAGGCTGACGGCCCGCAGCAGATCGGATCAGGCTCGGCGGTTCACCCGCCCCGGATCACGGGAACTGTGTGATCTTCGAGGGGACGGTGTCGGTGCCGGAGGTCGGTGCCCCGGTGTCGTTGACGACGTGTGCGTACTGGCCCTTTCCGCCAAGGGAGATGACCAGGATGTCGTGCAGCTTGATCCCGGTCTTGACGGGCACCTGGAAGCCGTGGTGCTGCACGATGGTCGGGTCGGACGTGTAGTTGCAGTAGCTGCCCAGACCCCAGGCCTCGTGCACGTTCACCGTGTCGGCGACCTTGTAGGCGGCGTAGCCGACGATCCCGTCATGGGTGATGGCGGCGGCGTTCGGCGCGTCGTAGGCCTTCTCGTTCTGGAAGAAGATCGTGCGGCCGCGCTCGCCGCTCCAGAGCACGTCGTACTTGTTGAAGTGCTCCACGAACAGCCCGGTCGCGAGGACGTCGTCGCCGTTGACCTTGAGGCCGTAGTCGGCCCGGTTGGTGTCCCAGCCGACGCCTTCGCCGTGATCGGCGCGCCAGATCCAGGTGTGGTCGATCACGACGTCGTCGCTGTTGACGACCACCGAGTTGGTGGCGAGACCGGGTCCGGCACCGCCGATCCGGACGAACACGTCCTGCATCGTGGTCGGGTCGGCCGAGTGGTCCGCACCGGCGCCGGCGGGGCCGATCTGCAGCAGCGTGTCGGAGTTGGTGGCGCCGGCGTCGATGAGGAATCCGGCGAGGCGGACACCGTCGACGTCCGCCACGTGCATGGCGTCGACGCCCCCGTCGGGCACCAGCGTGGCCAGGCCGAGCCCGAGCACCACGGTGTCGGCGCGGTTGACGTTGATCGTCTGGTCCAGGTGGTAGACGCCGGGTGTGAACAGCAGGTTCAGGCCCTGGGCGAGCGCGGTGTTGATGGTGGCGGCCGTCGCGCCGGGCTTGACCACGTAGAACTGGCTGAGCGGCAGCGAGGTCCCGCCGGCGTTGGCGGGCCAGGACACCCCGCGCGCGTTGGTGCGCTTGCCGGGCACGAAGACCTTGTAGTCGGTGCCGTCGAGATAGAGGAACGGCTTCTCGCGAGACGTCGGAGTCGTGTCCAGCGTGGTGTACGGGCCCGTGTCGAAGTTGGTGGCAGGCGCGCCCTCGACACCCGTGAACGTCATGTTCCACACGCCGTTGGTCCAGCCACCCACCGAGCTGTCCCGGGTGTACCACTGCTGCTGCGAGTACGGGCCGACCGTGCCGTCGATCTTCGAGTCGGCGATGTAGCCGCCGGAGGCCCAACCGTAGCCGTTGGGCGCGAGGTTGAGGCCGCCCTTGACGTGGATACGGCGGAACGGCGCGGCCTGCGCGACGGCCCAGCGGTCGGTGCCGTTGGACGGCGTGATCGCGAGGTTCTCCGCCGAACGCCAGAAGTTCTGCGTGGCGTTGCCGTTGAACCAGCCCGCGTCCACGGTGATGTCGCCGTTGATCTGGGTCTCGTCGGGGTTCAGCCCGAGCCCGGAGATCGAGGTGTAGAAGCCGAGTTGGGCGTTGATGCCGTTGTAGGTGCCCGGCTTGAGAAGGAACTGGTAGCGCCCGGAGCCGAACTGCGCCGATTCCTGCTGCGCGAAGACCTGGTCGAACTTGCCTTGCAGATCAGGGGTGTTGGGGTCCACGACGATCACGTTCGGCCCCAGGTCACCGCCGCCTTCGACCGGGGGAGTGCCACCCGATCCGGTGTGGACGGCGAACTCCCAAAGCGAGTAGCCGTATCCCGTCGCACGCGCGGTCCCCAGCACCCGGACGTACTGTCCCGAACCGCTGACGTCGTAGGAGGCCCGTCCGCCGGTCGCGCCGGTGACGGTCTTGAGCGTGTTCCAGTTGGTGCCGTCGGCGGAGGCCTGGATCTGGAAGTCCTTGGCGTACGCGGCTTCCCAGTTCAGGTCGATCTTGCAGAGGTCCTGGACGGAGCCCAGGTCCACGCGCAGCCACTGGGGGTCCGAGGCCTGGCTGGACCAGCGGGTGGCGTCGTTGCCGTCGAAGGCGGCGGACGCGGGGGTGCCGGCGTTCTCCGTCGAGGAGGCGGAAGCGGTCTTGCCCTGCGCCGAGTTGGCGGTCCCGCAGGTGCCGGGCTGGGTCGTGCCGGTGGTCCCGAACACCTGGAACTCCCAGACGGAGTACCCCCATTGGGTCGCCCGGTGCACACCCTGCAACCGCACGAACCGGCCCTGACCGGAGACGGCGAGCGTGTCGAGGCCGCCGTCTCCACCGGTGACGGACTGCAGGTCGGTCCAGGTGCTGCCGTCGGTGGAGGCCTGGACCTTGTAGTCCTTGCCGTACGCCGTCTCCCAGTTGACGACGACCTGGCTGAGCGTCGCGGAGGTCCCGAGGTCGACCTGGAGCCACTGGTCGTCGGTCGCGGCGGACGACCACCGCGTCCCGGGGTCGCCGTCGACCGCGTTGGCGGCGGGCGTACCGGCGTTCTCGGTCGAGGAGGACGTCGCCGTCCTGCCCTGGGAGAGGTTGGTGTCGGCGGCCGAGGCCGTCGGTGACTGGATCGTGGGCAGGGTGATCAACGCTGCCGTGGCGGCGAGCGCGACACCCAAGGATCTGAGTCTCATGCCATGTTCCTCTGCGGGTGAGGTGCCTCTGGTTGATGAGGTGAAGGACCGCCCCCGGCCGACGTCGTGCCATCGCGGTGCCATGTCGGTCGATAGCTGGAGAAAGGCGGGCCATGGCTTAGTTCAAGGCTTGATTTAACTGATGACTTCACCCGTTCGACAACCCCTGGGAACCAGAAATCCTTCAAGTCGTGGACTCGGAGGGTGTGTTGGCGTGTCGACCGGGACTCAGCGCACGATGTCGACGAGATGGGGCACCACGCGCGTCAGCCGCACCACACCCCAGAGGATCAGACCCGCGCCGATCGCCTCGGGCAGCAGCCACCAGCCGGTCCGGATCGTCTCGTCGAACAGGGCCACGCCCAGCAGCAGGCTCACCGCCGCGTCGCCGATCGTGAGCGCGGGCTGCGACGCGGCGAGCGGACCGGCCTGGAGGGAGTTCTCCAGCAGCAGAAGGGCCGCGATGCCGGTGAGCGCGAATCCGTAGGTCTGCCAGGTGGTGAGGAAGGCGGGCAGGCCCGCGTCGGCGAGACGGCTCGTGGCCGACTTCATGAGCGCGGCGGTCAGCGCGTTGCCGATCGCGGAACCCGCCGCCAGGGTGGCGGCACGGAACAGCGGCGAGGTCGAGGACCGTGCGAGCAGCACCGCGGTGACGATCGCGCCCAGGGTGAGGATCAGGACCGGAATCCAGCGCAGCATGGACGCCTGCTCCCTGTTCCCCGCCGGAGCCGCCGAAGCCAGGAGAAGGGCAAGGCCGGCCACCACTCCGCCGACCGCCCACCATCCCTGCGAGCTCAGCCGCCGATGCATCAGCGGCGCCGCGATGAGCAGGGCGAAGGGCAGTTCCAGCATGAAGAGGGGCTGGACGAGTGCCATCGGCCCGTTGATCAGGGCGAGCGCCTGGAACAGCGCGGCACCGGTCACTCCGGCGATACCGATGGCCCAGGCGGGACGCCGTACGAGAGCGAGCAGCAGATGCACGCCACCGCCCCGCGACACCGTGGACGCGGCCTTGCGCTGGAAGGCCGTGCCCACCGCATTGCTGACGGCGCCCAGGACGGCGAAGAGCACGGCGAGCACCATCACGACTCCATCCGTGATCTTGCGTGGGTATCCCTGGCCTTAGTCGGGGAGGGAAACGCATTCTTGGTGTGGAGGCGCGAAGCGCCGGAGTTCTCTGCACTTTTTGGGGTGATGGTCACAGGGGCCGCCTCTGGCCCTCGATGTACTGACGGATCACGGTTAGCGGTGCTCCGCCGCAGGAACCCGCAAAGTAGGAGCGGGACCAGAACACTGAGCCCATGCCGATGCGGTTGATCCGGTCAGTGTATTCGGCCCGCAGATATCGGGAACTGACGCCCTTGAGGGAGTTGATCAGCTTCGAGAGGGTGACCTTCGGCGGGTAGTGCACGAGAAGGTGCACGTGGTCGGAGTCGCCGTTGAACTCCCGCAGCTCCACTTCGAAGCCGGTACACACCTCGCGCATGATGTTCTCGCACCTCTTCAGCATGTCGTCGTCGAAGACGTCACGCCGGTATTTTGTGACGAACACCAAATGGGCGTGGAGGTCGTAGGCGACGTGGCGACCGGTGCGGATGTCAGGGTTTGATTCCCAGCGCGGTGACATACGCCAAATGTATGCTGATCGAGCGAGTCGACGGGGAAGGAGGGGGCCGGTGATCCGTGCGTACAAGTTCCTCCTGCGGCCCACCGTGGGCCAGGATGCTGCGCTCGCTGCGATGCTGGCCGATCACTGTTCGCTCTATAACGGCGCGTTGCAAGAACGCCGCGATGCCTACCGGCACGCCTCGAAGACGAGCATCAGGTATGGGCAGCAGTCCGCGCAGCTCAAGGAGATCAGGGCGTTCGATCCGGAGCGTCAGGGCCGTTGGTCCTTCTCTTCTCAGCAGGCCACGCTGCGCCGTCTGGACAAGGCGTTCACCGCGTTCTTCCGGCGGATCACGTCAGGACAGACGCCCGGTTATCCGCGCTTTCGGGGCGTGAACTGGTTCGACACGGTGGACTTTCCCAAGGACGGGGATGGCTGCCGCTGGGACTCCACCCCGCATGATCTCGTCCCCCGCGTCCGCTTGCAGGGAGTCGGGCATGTCAAGGTCAACCAGCACCGGGCCGTGGTCGGCAGAGTCAAGACCGTGTCGGTAAAGCGTGAGGGCAAGCGCTGGTACATCATTCTCACGGCTGAGCAGCCGCAGCCCAAGCCGCTGCCGCCGACCGGCAGCGTGATCGGCATCGATATGGGCATCGCCAACTTCCTTGCCGACTCGGGCGGCGAGTTCGTGCCCAACCCCTGCCACGGGCGCAAGGCCGCCGCGAAGCTCCACGCCGCACAGCGTGCTCTCGCCCGTTTCCCCCGAGTCCGCCGCGACAAGCGCACCGCCAACCACCAGCGGGCCGTCCAGAAGGTGGCTGACCTGCATCGTAAGGTCCGACGCCAGCGCCTGGACCACGCCCACAAGACCGCTCTTGATCTCGTGCGGGGACACGATGTCATCGCGCACGAAGACCTCAAGATCCGCAACATGGTCATGGCCCCCGCACCCAAGCCCGACCTCGACCGGGCCGGAAGCTTCCTTCCCAATGGGGCCGCGGCGAAGGCCGGACTCAACCACTCGATCTCGGATGCCGGATGGGGGGTGTTCCTGACGATCCTGCACGCCAAGGCTGAGAGCGCCGGACGGGAAGTGATCGCCGTGGACCCCCGCAACACCTCCCAGACCTGCCCCGCCTGCGGGCACGTGTCAGCGGAGAACCGGCCCACCCAGGAGAAGTTCCACTGCGTCGCGTGCGGCCACATCGCGCACGCGGACACGGTGGGCGCCCTGAACGTTCTACGGGCCGGGCTGGTCCGTCGCAACGCCGACCCGGCATAGCGAGAAGCCCCCTCGTTCACGAGGGGGAGGAGTCACGGTGGGGTGAGCGCTCGGTGGAGCAGCGACACGGCCGTGTCTCACGGTAGACGCCGGTCGGGCGGGAGGCACCCTCGTCGTCGTGCCGTGCGGTACTTCCGCGCGCGGGAACACCCGTACATCCGGTCTGGTTATAACGTCGACGAAGGTTCGACCACGAAGGAGTGTCTGATGACAGCGGGAACCGAACGAGCCGTGCTGGCCGGCGGTTGTTTCTGGGGCATGCAGGATCTGATCCGCAAGCTGCCGGGCGTGGTCTCCACTCGAGTCGTCCAGATGCGGTCGAGCGTGTCCACCAGCAGCGGGTTGCCCGAGAGACGGGCCAGCGTCATGTGGAAGTCG